>NZ_JBFAOJ010000058.1:12717-61782 GCF_040675205.1 Streptosporangium sp. NPDC049644
GCGCCTGCTTTGCAGTGGCTGTGGCAGAACGTCATCGTCCCAGCGTGGAACGGTATCTCTGCGGCGGTCACAGGGAGAGAACATGTTCTCTCCCGCCACGCGGGCTAGCCCCTAGTCTTTCGGTTGGTCATTAAAGAAGACTGAAGACTGCTTTATCGGCTGAAAGCACAGGTCCTTCATAGGTTCGACACTGGTGAGTTTGGTGGCGAAGCGGTTGAAGAAGTTTTGGCCGTACAGGATCCGATCGCGATTGTAGAGACGGGTCAGCGCTTTGCCCGCCTCTCCGTTTTGTGTCTTCGGCATGGAGCACACCGAGAAATTTCGGTGGGTGTCATTATCGGCGTTCCGGGTTCCCGAAGATTGGAACGGGTATTCGTCGCACTCCTGAGCAGGCCAGGTGGCACCGGGCCACAGGCTGTCGCATCGTGCTTTGGCCCGGGCGTTGCTGTTCTTTGCCGACGGGTCGTCGATTCGCCACAGGTAATTGGATTTGGGGGGGCGCTGGGTGCCGTCCACCGCGCATCCGAGAATGGTTTTGGCCGAGTCCTTGGGATAGGTGTCGGCCGACTGGTAGCAGGCCTTCCAGTAGTGCTTGTAAGCGAGGTCGTAGTTGGCTCCCATCCGTCACTCGATCGACGGCAGCACCGGAAGCGTGCACCCGCCCGCCCGCTCCGCGATGTACCGGGCGGAATCGCAGGTGATCTGAGCCTTTTCCTCGATCGTGCCGTACTCGAAAAGGGGCAGGTGGAAGCTGCTGGTCATGTGCACGTACGGCTTGAACACGCAGGTGGCGATCTTCTCTGGGCTGTTGAGAGCGTGAGCCGGGTCGGAGCGGAATCGGAAGGTGGCGAGCTTGGACCACTTCCCGTCATCGGTTTCGTCTGCGGCCTCGATCCAGTCCTCAACGTCCATGGTCAGATGGTTCTTCTGGGTGGCGCCTTGGAAGGTGGTGACATCACGACATGCCGTCTGACCTCGCGAGGGAGCCATACCGATGGTGAGCGGGACATCGTCATTGGGGAAGAAATCGATGCCCGTCCAACTGCTGTGGCCGACGTACAGGTCGAACCACATATCGCGGGTGGTCGCCCCAGCGTCAAGGTCGGCCTTGCCGCTGAAGGTCTTGGCCACCAGCATGACCTTACCGGCCCATTCTTGATCCGCGTCGACGTCGATGCCGTCACCGTCGGAGCTGACCGTTCCGCTGAACACTGCGAGCGAATGGATCATGCAGCCACTGAAGCGGTTCTTCATCAGGCCGTAGGTGCGCGTGCGCCAGCCATGGTCTTCCCAGCAGGTCTCCGGGGAGATCCTGTCGTAGCGGCCGGCGGCGAGTGCCGTGGCACTTGACGGAGCCTTCTGCCCGACGGCTCCGAGCGGAGCCGTCGGGCTGCCGTCCATCAGCGCGAAGACTTCGTCGTCGATGAGATCACGGCCGTAGACCCAGACTTCGTCGATGCTGCCGTTCATGGCCGTGCCGAGCGTTAGCGGCCCGGAGGACTTCCAGGGAGTGAAGGTAAGCGTGTTGCTTCCGATCGGCCTGCCGTCCAGGTAGAGCGTGGCTGTGTTGGAGTCGCGCGTGTAAACGGCGGCAAGGTGGAACCACTCGTTGACTGGAGCCTTCACGCCGGAGAACACGCCCTCGACGCTAGGACTGGCGGTATCCGCGCTGGTAAAGGTGAAGATCAGGCCACGCTCAGGGTCGTTGCCCAGTTGGAAGGGAGCCTGGTTGGTGCCGCGCTGTTCAAGAGCGGTGTACGTGCCGTCCCTGTCCCACCTCAGCCATGCCGCCACAGTGAAGCTCTGGTCGGTGTTGATGACCGCCTGAGCGGTCTGTGCCAGCGGACCGGGGCTGGGCTGGGCAAGCTTGACCCTGATGAGCTGCCAGTCCGACCAGGGCGATGATGTCTCGCCGACGACTGCGCGAGCGCGCCAGCGTAGTTCCCACCCGTCTGCCAGTTCGCCGGCCGGGATGGTGACGTTCGCTTGCGTTCCCGATGTCACGTTATCTGCGGAGCCGGACCAGATCTGCCCTGTGCCCTGCCCGGGGACCGCCGGGTCGTGCTCGACCTCGAACTCGGCCCTGAGGGTTCCGCCGAGTGGGTCTGTGACCTGCGCCAGCAGGCTGGGGGTGAGCGAGGCGGTATGTAGCTTCCCGTCGATGAGCTGCGACGGATTGACCTGCAGGGCTCCTACTGTTGGCTGAGTGCCCGGATCGGGAACGTCAACCGTTACCTCCTGCCATGCCGACCATGGTGACGAGACCGAGGCGGCCGGGTTCACTGCGCGGGCGCGCCAGCGGATCTTCCAGCCGTCGACCAGCTTGCCCGCGGGAACGGTCACCACAGCCTGCTCGCCGGAGGTGACCTCGGGTGAGGTCCCGGTCCAGATCTGGCCGCTGCCCTGCCCGGCGGCGGCCGGGTCGTGCTCGACCTCGAACTGGCCGGTGAGGTTGCCGCCCGCGGAGTCGGCGACCGTCGCGGCGAGCTGCGGGGTGAGCGAGCTGGTCACGGTGACGCCGTCGGCCGTGTGCGCTGGTGTGATGGCCGGGGCGGAGACGGCCGGTTGCGAGGCCGGGCCGCTGGTGGTGATGGTCAGCTTGGGCGGCAGGTTGAAGTCGGTGTCCTCGGAGGAGGTGAACACCCGGTAGTTGTTGATGTTCGCCTCGCCGGGCGACTTGAGCACCAGGCCGTGGTTGGCGGCTCCAGCGGCCCAGTCCTGGGCGATGCCGGTGACGTTCCAGTCCATGCTGTCCGGGTAGGTGGCGCAGTCGGAGGTGACGCCCTTGAAGTTGGTGGAGGCGTCCTCAGTGGTGAGGGCGGGCTTGTTGGCCCAGTACAGGTTGTCCGGGTCCCAGGCGCCGGTGAGGCGGGCGACCTGGATGCCGTTAGCGAGCGCGGCGCCGCAGTTGTGGCTGTCGACGGTGTTCATCGACAGCGTGGCGGCGGTGACCGTGCTGCCTTGCAGGCCAGTGGTGTCGAACCGCAGGTGCACCCGGGCCTTAAGCACGTCTGTCATGGTGCCGGCAGCCATGTACTGGTTGTCTGGGTAGGCGGGCAGCTCGATCGTGTCGTTGGTGCTGACTTCGACGTCGGCGCCGAGCGGCAGCGTGACCGCCGAAGCCACCCGCACCGGGTAGATGGTGCCTGCGTCCGTCAGGAACGCCTGGTCCGGCTTGACTACCAGCTCCGTACCGCCGTCCTTGGTGACCACGTTCGTGCTGGCCTCGCCGCGCTTGGCTGACGCAGGCCGGCCCTTGCCGCTGCCGTCCCGCATGATCGGCTGTCCCGCTGCAGCGACCAGCTTCTTGTCCTTGCCCTTCAGCAGCAGCCGGCCGCCCTTGCCCTCGGTCAGGGTCAGACCGTCGTCGTCTACGCCGATCCGCAGCTGCAGCGGCTTGGACGGCCGCTGGCGCAGCACCACCTCATGCCGGAACCCGGTCGGCAACGCCGTCACCACCAAGTCGGCGCCCACGCCGGCGGCGTCGGTGTAGGTGGCCACGCTGCCCTTGACGGTCGGCTTGGGCAGCGGCGTCGGCCAGCGCAGCGCGTACGACTTGCCGTCGGTCGTCATCTTCACGAACGGGTCCGTGCCGCCCGCGGACAGCTCCACGACCGCGCCCTCGGCGAGGGTCTTGGTCCGCAGCTTGCCGCCCTGCTCGGTCAGAGTCGTGTCGATCGGCACCCAGGCGCTGCCCTGCCGGGCGCGTACCGGACCGGCCGCGACCTCGGTCTTGAACGTCTCCCCGTCTGGCTGGGCGTAGGTGACGCTGGTCGCGGTCGTCTCATCGGTGACCTCGACGGCGGACTTTTGCGCGACGGCCTGTCGCGAAGCAGCGATTCGAGCCGGCTGCGGGGTCTGCGCCTCGGGATGTGTGGTGGACTCACTGGCGACGACCGCATTGGTCAGGGCGGAGTTGCTTACTCCGGGAGTCCACGTGACTCCGTTGTTCACTGTGGCTGTGTGGTTGTTCCCCGAGACGTCAGCCGCGGTCGTCCCCGTTGCCTCGCTGAACGGCCAGCGTGCAGTGACCCCTTCCTCTGGGGAGGGCAACGGTACTTGCAAGTCGTCGGTTGATGTGGTGACGTCCTGGTCCGACGAGGACCGATAGGCCAAGTCTTCCTCGAAGGTGGCCGGGGCGGGCTCGGGCAGGGTGTTCGACACCCGGCCGCGCGCCGCCCACGCGTTGAGCTCGGTAATCGACGTGGGCCTGGTCTCATCCGGGCTCATCAGCAGCGCGCCGACCACCGGGGTGGGCGGGAGCTCGAAGTCCACGGTGAGGATGGGCGGGTGGAGTTGCCCCTTGCACTCCTCCAGCGGGGTGCTCCTGCAGCCGCCTGCCTCGTCGGTCCGGTAGCGGCGCCAGTTGGTGATGTCCGACTCGTTGCCGGCACTGAGCTGGACGCCGTAGTTGGAGGCACCGTCCGACCATGCCTGGACGATCTCGTCGATCGAGTAGACCAGGTCCCATTCCTTGCCTGCCCAGCTCGCGGCTCCGCTGGTGCAGTTGGGGCTGTAAGCGGCGCCCTCGGTGATCTGGCCCGTTGAGGTAACCGAAGGCTGGCTGTTCCACGTCATGGTCGCTTCGTCCCAGAGCGACGTGACCCGCCGGGTGGTGATCCCAGAGCCGACCTAGGTCCCGCAGTCGTTGGACAGGTGGTTCCACAGGATCAGGTCGGCATTCTGCACCTCGAGGCCGCGGAACTCGTCGGGTATGTCGGGGAACTTGATGTAGCTGCGCCAGCGCACGGTGCCGCTGTCGGACTTGCCGACCAGGATCCGGTCCAGGGTGAAGTTGTCCCAGCTGTCCTGGTAGTCGGCGTTGTTGACGAAGGTGTCCCAGCCCTGCTTGGGCAGACCGCCTGCGCCGGTGTGGGTCTCCCACCAGTCGGCTGCCACGGCCGCCATGGTCACGGGATAGGTGACCGCAGGGTCAGCCAGGAACACGGCATCTGGGGCGAACACCAGCGACTTACCGTCGTCATCGAAGCTGATCGCGGCTTTGCCGACCTTGCCTGCGTCGATGGGGGCGTAGGCGTCGGCGGCCGTGGCGTCCTGCAGGAGTGTCGGCCGCAGTTCGGTCAGCGTCTTGCCGTCCTTGCCCACGATGATGGGCCGGCCCTGCGCGTTCTTGCCGAAGGAGAGCCCGGCGGGCAGTGCCACCGGCATTTTGAAGCTGACCGGCCCGCTGGGCCGTTCGGTGATAACGATCTGCTGCCGGAAACCGGTCGCGGTCGCGGTCACCAGGAGGTCGCGGCCCTTGCCATAGGCGCCGGGGTAAGTGGCGGTGTTGCCCTCTAGCTGCGGCTCAGGCAGTGCCGAGGGTGTGCTGATCTTCGCCGTGGCGTCGTCCGCCGCTGCCGGGGCGCCGGTCACCTGGCTCTTGAGCAGGGTCTTGTCTCGGCCCGCGGACAGAACGAGGTCGCCGAGCGTGGCCTTGGGCTTGATGGCGCCGTCCGCCTTGACGAGGGTGGTGTCGATCGGCGTGAAACCCTTGCCGTCGGCGTTCCTCTTCCGGATCGGCTGGGCGCTGGACTCCATCCGGACCGTCTTGCCGTCCGGGTTGGCGTAGAACGTGGTGCTCTCCGAGCGCATCGACTCGACCTCGACGCGCCGGTTCTCCTTCTTGGCCTGCGCCAGTGCTTTTCCGGTCGGCGTCGTGGGGGCGCTCGGGAGTGACGTCGTGGGGGGTGCGGTGGGGGGTGGGGCGGGGCTCTGGGCGATCGCGGGCGCGCTCATCAGCGAGAGCGGCAGCGTCAGAGCCGCGACCAGGGCAGCGCGGCGGCATGTCCAGCGCGATAAGCCGGACGATGTGCGTGATGTGGTCACTCGTGCCTTTCATTTATAAAAGCGGCAAAACGGAGTGATCATGACATAGCGTAAGGTACCTGTAAAGATCTTTGTTAGCGGCAGGAAAACCACGTTCTGTGATCATTAAGCGGTGTACGCACAGCTGTGGCGCGATGACCTGCCAGACGACCCGATCGCGGATGCGCCGCATGTGGGGATCGGCCCGCGCATCCCGACCGTCAGCGGCCTGGTGCAATTGATCGCGGCCGCGACCGAGGTGGAGCCGGGCCGCGTCGACCAGTTGCCTGCCGAGAGCTGATTGACGTACGGTCACGGCCGACGCACTGCGGCACATCCACCTGGGCGCCCGGATGGACGAGGGCGTAGTGCGCTGGAGCGCCGATACCGAGCAGAAGAACCTGGAGCTGAGGTTGGCGCAGGTCACGATGGGCGACCGTCGCCCCTTGCGGGCACGTGGTTTTCGGTCTGGGCGTTCGGGATGAGTCGGGGGTCAGTACTGGCAGAGACCGTTGATTGAGTGATCTGTGTTCGCCTGTGCGGGCAGATCCATGGTCACTCTGTGTGGTCGCCAGCGGCGTAACGGCTCCAAGGGCTGCCAGCCGCCGCCGCGTGGCGTGTAGTGGCTTGAAAGGTGTAGCCGAGCATCTCGGCGACCCGCGCTCGAGCCGAAGGTGTGGGGCACCGAGACCTCCACCACCGCCGAGGCCGTCCCGCTGCACGACCCCATCACCCGTACCCAGCGCGCGGATGAGACGCTGTTCGCCTGGGGCACCGCCGATCCGCCGATGGGCGCCCGCTACCGGCTGGAATGGCGCTTCCGCGCCCGGCCCGGCGAGACGGACGCAGCGCCGAGCCTGCGCACCAGCAGCGACCGGATGAAGGCCGCCGGGATCGTCCAGGCCGGAGATGCCATCCTGGCCGCCGTCGCCGAGCCCTTCGACCTACCCGAGCAGGCCGAGGCGGCCAGCGAGGTGATCGACGCACTGTTCGCCGCTCTGCAACGGGTCCGCGAACACCACGTGTTCGGCAAGGGCATGGGCCTGGCCGCGCCGCAGATCGGCATCGGCCGGGCCGCCGCCATCGTCATCCCGCCCGACCCCGACGCCGACCCGGTCGTGCTGCTCAACCCCCGCATCACCGACGCCTGCGCCGAGACCGACGAGCAGTACGAGGGATGCCTGTCCTTCTTCGACGTGCGCGGCATGGTCCCCCGCCCGCTCACCCTGGAGGTCGAGCACACCACCCTGGACGGGCAGAGAAAGATCACCGCGTTCCCGTACGGGCTGGCCCGCCTGGTCGCCCACGAGATCGACCACCTCGCCGGCCGGCTGTACACCAGCCGCATGCGAGAGGGCGTCACGCCCATCCCGGTGGAGGAGTATCGCGGCATTGGCCAGCCCTGGAGACACCCCTGACGACGAACGAAAGCGGCGCGCGGCCGGGCCGCAACCCGCGATCGAAGACCTCCCGCAGCTTCAGAAAACCTCGTTTTCTGAAGATCTTGAAAACGGGCTGCCGGAGGCCTCCCAAGCCTTCAAAAACTCCTTCAACAACCCGGGCGGTTCAACAACCTCCGAACACCGTTTGTTGAGAGAATGGCCGGCGTGACCGACGCCCTGCAGCTCCCCGCCGACCCGCTGGCCGCCTTCCCCGCCCACCGCAGCGAGATCCGCATCGGCTACGCCCGCGTCTCCACCGCCGGGCAGAACCTCGAGCGCCAGCTGGACGCGCTCAAGACGGCGGGCTGCCGGCGCGTGTTCGCCGACAAGAAGTCCGGCAAGACCGCCGACCGGCCCGAGCTCGCCGCCTGCCACGCCTTCCTGACCGAGGGCGACACCCTCGTCGTCCCGAGCCTGGATCGCTACGGCCGCTCCCTGGCCGACCTCATCACCATGGTCGGCGAGCTGCGCAAGCGCGAGATCGGCTTCACCTCGCTGCACGAGAACCTCGACACCACCACCCCCGGCGGCCGGCTCATCTTCCACGTCTTCGCCGCCCTGGCCGAGTTCATCCGCGAACTCATCGTCGCCGGCACCCGCGACGGCCTGGCCGCCGCCAGGGCCCGCGGCCGCACCGGCGGACGCCCCACCGTCATCACCCCCGAACTCCTGCGCGCCGCCCGCGACATGCTGCCCAACCCCGCCAACTCGATCACCTCGATCGCCAAGCTGCTCGGCGTCTCCCCGGGCACCCTGTACAACCACATCCCCGACCTGCAACAGCTCCGCACCGGCAGGACCGCAGGTGCTCACGAACTCCCCGCCTCGCAGATAACCTCATGATCGCCTGGCTGGGGCCCGCCGACTTCCCCGAGCACCGTCGCGACGCGCTCCTGCACCGGCTGGCCTGGGTGGCCGACACCGACGAGCCCGCGGCCCTGGCAGCGCTGGCCTCCGCCAGGGCCGCTCAGCCCTGCCGCCTCCTCACCGGATCCGTCGCGCTCACCCCTCCGATCGCCGTGCTCGGCGACGACGGCCGCTACCACCTGCGTCATGGCACGCGATACCTTTGCGCCCGAGCGTGGCGAGGACGGAAGAAGCCGCCGCCCCCAGCCCTGCCGCACGAGCAATGGTGCAAGTGGTGGAGCGCGGACGGACACCACTATCGGGTCAACCCGCCCACCGGCACCCGGCCAGAGGAGGGCCACCCGGGAAGCGGGACGGTACGCTGGGCGGTGCTCGCCCTCGACTCCGAGCTCGCCCTCGACTCCGAGACCGCCCCCGCGCTCGTCAGGCGACGCGAGCGCTGCCCGGTCGACCAAGACAGCGCACGGTGGCCTCCGTTCCAGGGGCCGGTCCTCGGCCCGATCATCAGAGCGCTGATCGCGGCCCTGGGCCCGGCCTGCCACACATGCCACAGCACGCTCGGTGTGTTCGTCGACCACGACCCCGCCAGCTTCCAGGTCCGCGGCCTGCTATGCCGGCACTGCAACACCTGGCTGGAGACCTGCCCCCACCCCACCGGCTGCGCCTGGGGCGACTACCTCAACGACCCGCCGGCCGCTCACCTCGGCCTGACCTACCCGCGAGCTGCGATCAGCCGCAAACCCCGGCGATCCGGCGCGTGAGGCGCTCGGCATCGGCCTCCGGTCCGCTCCTCCCCGGAGGCCTATCGGTCCTGGAGGGCGGCCCGGCGGCGGATCGCGTCGATCGCCCGCCGCCGGGCCGTGGCCATCAGCCAGCCCGGCCGGATTGGCCGGACAGGCGTGCGGCCACGACACCAGCGCCTCGGCCACCGCCTCCTGGGCCGCGTCCTCGGCCAGCCCGAAATCGCCGGTGAAGCGGGTCAGCGCGGCGACGATCCGGGCCGACTCGATCCGCCAGACGGCCTCAACGTCGGCTCTGCCCATCAGATCCGGCCGTCGTTCTCGCCGCCCTGCGGGACCTCGTCGGCCTCGGCCACCCGCCGTACCTCGATCTTGGACCCGCGGACCGCCGGGACCCGCTTGGCCCACTCGACCGCCTCCTGCTTCGTGGCGACATCGAGCAGGAAGTAGCCACCGAACAGTTCCCTGGTCTCACCGTAGGGCCCGTCCGTGACCACCGGCGCCTCGCCTGCGAAGTCAACCACGACGCCCTGACCCGGATCGTCCAGCCCTTCGGCCGCGACGAGGACCCCGGCCTTCATCATGTCCTCGATGAACCGGCCGGTCGCGGCCATCGCCTCGTCGATCGAAGCCATCATGGCCGCGTTCGTCTCATCGGTGCCCCGCATGATCAGCATGTACTTCGACATCGTGTTCTCCTCGTCCGGCGGGGCCGCCCCTCGGCCCTCACTCCCTCACGTCGAACGAGCGGCCCGCCGATCGACACGACCCCGGAGAAATCTCTCACAGCGACATCGCAACGGCTAATCACCGATCGATCACCTTCGCGCCGGACTCCACCATGCCCGCCTCCACTTGCCTGATGTGCCTTAACGACCTTCATACGATTGACCAGCAGGTTCGCTTAACAACCCCAGATAACCGGCAGCGCGTTCCTAGGCGCTTACGTTTACTGTACGGGGTGCCACTTTGCGGAAAAATCTTGATGAAGTAGCCTGGTCCGCGTGACTGCCGGGTCGGCCTTGGGCCACGAACCAGAGAGCAGCCCGGCTGACGCTTGATCGCCGGGCGGGCCCGCGGCCCGCCGCCTTCTTCTCCATTTCAGTACGGCACAGTGGAAACCACCAATGGAGAAGAATGGATTTCAACAAGCAGGTCATCGACGAGTTCCGCGCCAACAACGGCCAGGTCGGTGGCTATTTCGAGGGAGCGCGACTGCTCCTGCTCACCACCACGGGCGCCCGCTCGGGCAAGCCGCACACGACCCCGCTCGGCTACCTGCCCGACGGCGGCGAGCGCATGCTGGTCATCGCCTCGGCCGGGGGAGCGCCGAACAACCCGGCCTGGTACCACAACCTGAAGGCCGACCCGCGCGCCACCGTGGAGACCGGCGTCTTCGTCCTCGATGTCGAGGCGGAGGTCCTGGAGGGCGCCGAGCGTGACGCGGCGTTCGCCCGCGCGGTGGAAGGCGACCCTGGCTGGGCCGACTACCAGGCCAAGACGACGCGTACCATCCCGGTCGTCGCACTTCGCGTGATCGGCCCGCCCCGGGTCGGCGCACTGTCGGGCGGTGCGTACCTCAAGCTGGTGCACGACGGTTTCCGACGTGAACTCGCGCTGATTCGCAAGGAGCTGTCCGGTTCGGGACGGCCAGGCCTGGGCGTGCAGCTTCGGATCAACTGCCTGACCGTCTGCCAGGGGCTGCACAATCACCACACGGGCGAGGACACCATGATGTTCCCCGGCCTGGCCGAGCGGCATCCCTCGCTCGCTCCGGCCTTGGAGCGGCTGGCCAGGGAGCACGAGCGCATCGCCGTACTCCTGGAAGAGCTGAAGCAGGCCCTTTCCGGTGCGGATCCGCTGAAGGTGCGGGCCGAGATCGAGCGGCTCGTCGACGAGCTCGAGGCGCACCTGACGTATGAGGAGGAGCAGCTGATCCCGATTCTCGATCTCGTTTGAAGTCCGAGGAACGCCGACGAGCAGGGAACCGGGAAACGATCTGCTCTGCCCTCCTGAACATCCGGCTCAGCCGTACTCGTGAACACCCCACCAGAGGCGGTTGACGAGATCCCGCCCGATCGGGCGGGATCTCGTCGTTCTCCGTGACAGGCCGTGCTGTCGGCGAGCGGTCCTGGCGTGGTGGCCACCTCGAACCTGGGGAACGGCCGGCCTTCACACGGGAAGCGATCTTCAAGGACCCGTGTTCTCCAAGCTCGACCGCGCTCGTGAACTCCCCACAGGTCAGAGGCCGCTTCAGGTCGGTCGGGAACGGCCTTCCGCGTCGCTGAGCGACTACCTGCTGCATGGAAGCGGTTGTGATAGAAGGCGGCGTTGAGCGTTTTACTGGCATTGTCGTTTTATTCTTCAGGCATCGTCCTGTTCGGGGGTGTATGCCTTTCTGTCAGGGCGGGCCTCTGGGGAATTGGGACGTAAGAGGTGCCATCGGGGTGGAACTCGTGTCTGGCGAGCCATGAGCGCCTCAGAAGGGCTTTGAACGGCCGAAGGAGCAGATAGGTAGCTCCAAGAAACACCAGCGAGGCCGAGAACGACGTAAAGATCATGTTCGACATAAACGACCGGAGAAACATCGAGTACGGGCCCCAGAAGAGCACGACGAAGAACACATGCCGCTCAAAGAAGAACCGGCCTTGGATATCGTCTCTGGCCCACCAGCGATACTTCCAGGGCACCTGGCTGCCCATCAGACGGTAGAGAAACCAGTGCCCTACCGGCGGGTGCTCGCGCAGGCGCAGCATGAGCCCGCCGCGGAGCACATCCAGGCCGTCGCGCAAGGTCGGGCTGCTCTGCCCCGGCTCGGCCAGATCCAGCAGGGTGCCCAGGAGTTCGGTGCCGCGGAACTCCCGGAAACGGGGCGGGTAGGCCAGGCGCATCAGCAACCGGCAGCGACGCTCGTAGGCGGAGGCGGCGTCGGAGGTCGTCACATCCCCATCCGGGGCTGGAGGCTCAGGCGGCGCTGAGCGGTGGCGGCCAGGCGCGTCAGGCGGGCGGTCTCCTCGGCCAGCACCTGGCGACCGTGGCCGGTGAGGTCGTAGTAACGGCGATGACGGCCGGAAACCACCTCCTCCTTGACCACGACCACCAGTCCGTCGCCCGCCAGCCGATCCAGGGCGCCGTAGAGGGTGCCGGCGCCGAGGCGTACCCGCTCTTCGGACAGTTCCCGCACTGCTTTGATCACCCCGTATCCATGGAGCGGGCCTTGGGAGAGGGCCAGCAGGATCAGGTAGCTCTGCTCGCGTAGCGCCATAACCGATATATACCGTCATTCGTACTATTGGTTCAAGCTGAGCATGGGCTCAGAGTTTCTTTCCTGTTTTCAACCGACAGACGTACGGGCGCGCCGGCTTCGCCCTGCCGCGGCAGTGGATCCTGCTTTCCTGAGCACGCACTGTCACCACCGCATTCGCGCCAGAGCCGAAAACCGTACGGTGCCTTCTGCGGAAGCCGTCTCCGCTGTGCGTCAGTCCCGCAGCCGCTCGACGGTGATCACTCGGGCGGCCTCCGCCTGGGTCGCCGCGCGGACCTCGACGAAGTCGTTCTCGTTGCGCAGAATGGTGACGATCCCGGTGAGCAATGTGTTCCGGCGGATCCGGTCACGGGCGATGACCTGCCGGTCGACCGACAGCACATCGGCATAGGCGTTCTCATCCTTGGCCCACGCCCATGCGCGGCCACTGAACCCGGGATCGGGGCCGATCAGAACAGTACGCACGCTGGAGGCCCCCAACCGAAGCGTGGGTGCGCCGTGCGGATTCAACTCCCTGCCGATGCGCATGCTCACGCGCAACTGCGCGGCGTACTCCTCAAGCTGTGACTGCGACCAGGAGTCGATGTTCCTGGGCAGGTTGCCGAGCATGTCGATACGCAGGTCGCCCAGCGTCTCCTCAAGACGCTGGGCGAAGTCGAGCGTCTCCTGAGGGACGATGAAACGGCCCGCGACTTCGCGGCTCGGGACGCGCTCCATGCGGCGCGTGGGAGGGGACGGCCGGATCACCGGGAACGAGGGCTCAGGCGGCGGGCGCAGCGCGGGCCACTGCTCGGGCCGCGGTAGGACGGAGCCCGGCTCCAGCGGAAGGGTTTCGCGCATCCTGGCGGCGGCCTGTCCGCCCGCCTCCGTTTCCGCGCGCAGAGCCGGGCCGGCGGCATCGGCCAGCGGCCAGAACCGCAGCAGCCATGCCTCCTCGACGGCTTCGGTGGTGGTCTCGTCGTAGTCGGCGGGCCGGGTGTGGACGGGGCCGGCGTAGGCGCGCAGGCCGTAGGCGAAGAACGGCGGGCCCAGCAGCAGCATCTGCCCGGAAGGGCTGTGCATGAGGCCACGCAGTTGCACGATGCCGCCCGGGCTCAGGTAGACGACCTGCCCGGCCTCGGCCCAGGGCTCGCCAGGTGCCGGAGGCTCAGCGTCCCAGACTTCCATTCGCACGTGTGCCCTCCACGCCCAGGACTGGCTTTTGATGCCGACCTGCCCCAAGGCGATCCGGTCGGGCTCGGCCAGTAGCGCGCCGGCCTCGGTCTCCGGTTCGGCATCCTGGCCGAGGCCGGATCCATCGAACAAACCGAAGCGGCCGTAGGAGATCGGCACCTCGTCCTCGACACTGCGGATCAGTTCGGCCATCCGGTCCCTCCATCGCGATCATCGCTTGCGAGCGGAGACCTTAGCGGCCACAGGCGACATTACGGACTTGCCGTCTCCCCGTACAGGAAGAACGTCTCGCCCGTGCCGTCCCCGGCGACTGTCTCAAGGGCTTCACCGGACTCCGATCTCACCACTTCGATGGGATCGGTACAGGAGACGTCGACGCCGAACGGCCATGTCAGCAACTCGGCGGCCGCCGGAGTGCGGTGGATGAAGCTCAAAGGCCGCTTCCGAGAGATCGGGGGCGGTCTTTCGTGGTGCCGGTGTCACCTCGGCCGGCTGCGGGCGGCCGGGGCGGGGCGCTCGACGTGCGGGTGAGTCATCGACGCCCGTAGGTGAGGCGCCGCAGCGCGGTCTCGGCCGGGCCCCTTCGCCCGCCGGACGCCGGCAGCGCGGCGAGCACCACGGTGGTCAGCCAGGTCACTACGGCTACGCCGGACGCCGCAGCGTCACCGACATGCGTGCCGAGCCCTCCAGCGTACGGCGCGAACACCGCCACGAAGATCACCGACTGGAGGAGGTAGCAGGTCAGCGACCACTGACCGCACGCGGCGAGAGCTCTGACGACCGGGCCGGGATGGCCGCGCCCCATCCGGTCGGCGAGGAGCCCGACGATCGCCGCGTACGCGAGCCCGCCGGCGATGCCCGTCACGCTGTGCAGCGTGTACATCGATACGGCGATCGTGTCCGACGGCGTCCAGATCCGGGTGTCGATCAGCATCAACGGCGCTCCGCCGACGACGGCCAGCCCGAGACCCGTGGCGGCGACCCGGGAGAGCAGGTTCCGGTGCGACGCGGGGTCCTCCAGTACGCGGCGCCGGGCCGCCCAGATCCCGAACAGGAAGGCCGGCGCCACGCTGGCGGCGAAGTACGTGGGCGTCATTCCGGACCATCCGATGAGCCGCATCACGGTCGCTTCGATCGGGTCCGCCAGGGCGGCGGGCGTGTCGCCCTTCGGCGCGGAGACGGTGAGCAGTCCGAAGCCGACCAGCACCACGACGTGCGACACCAGTCCGACGGCGGCGGCCCGCAGCACGGCCCTGTCCTCGCGCCGGACGAAACCGACGAGCATGAGCCCCACCAGCCCGTACGCCCCGAGGATGTCACCGAAGAACAGCAGCAGCGCGTGGCAGAACCCGAACGCCAGCAGCCACAGGTTCCGGCGGCGCAGCACCTTGCGCACCTGCGGCCAGCTCCGGCCCGTGGCGAGCTGCCGGTCGGCGAGCTGCACCAGGCCGTAACCGAACAGGGCGGCGAACATGGGCAGCGCCCGTCCGTCCACCAGCAGGATCTGCACCCCGGCGACCAGCCGGTCTGGGGCGTCGCCGTCGAGTGCGTAGCCGCGGAAGCCCGTCTCGTGGCCTGACAGGTACATGTGCGCGTGTGCCAACGCGATGAGCAGCAGCATCAGTCCGCGCGCGAGATCGGGCGCGAGCGCGCGCTGGACGATGGGGGTGGCCCCGTGAACGGGAGCCGGTGGGGCGACGGACATGGTTGTCCCCTCGGAATTAGATACATAGTTGTAGCTAATCCTCAAGATAAGCTACATGGTTGTAGCTAATCAAGGGGAGTGGCGATGAGTGACCACAACGCCCGTACGCGTCGGCGCGGCGGAGAGCTGATCAAGGCCATCCACGACGCCGTACTGGAAGAGGTGCTGGAGGTCGGTGCGGGGCGGCTGACCATGGACGGCATCGCCCGGCGCGCGGCCACGCCCCGCACCACCCTCTACCGTCGCTGGTCGGATCCGATCGAGGTACTCCTCGACGCGCTCTACCACCAGCACCCGGTCGAGGAGCCGACCCCGGGGGCCGACGACCTGCGCGGCGACCTGATCCGCGCCCTGCGTCTCATGGTCGAGTGGGCACTCAGCCCGGCGGGTCGCGCCGTCGCGGCCATCCTCACCGACCCGAGGAGCGCCGCGCTGATGTCCGAGGCCCTGTTCGAACGGGTCTTCGCCAACCGGGGCGGCACGTTCACCCGCACCGTGCTGCAGCACTACGCCGACCGGGGCCGCTTCCCGGCCGAACTGCTCACTCCGGTCGTGGCCGACATCGGCGAGGCCCTCGTCACCAAGCACCTGATCGACGCCGGAGCACCGCCCACCGACGAGGAGCTGGCGGCGATCGTCGACCAGGCGATCCTGCCCGCGATCGGGCTCGGCCCGCGAGCACCGCGAGCGTGAACTCAGAGAACGGCGCTCTCCCGCTTAGGATCGGGCCATGGCCTTGACCGCGGACGACGTCGACCGGTTCGAGGCATCCAGGCCGCGCCTGGAGGCCATCGCCTACCGCCTCCTCGGCTCCGCAGGGGAGGCCGAGGACGCCGTGCAGGAGACGTTCCTGCGCTGGCAGGCCGCCGACGCCGACCGCATCGAGGTCCTTGAGGCCTGGCTGACGAAGGTTCTCACCAACCTGTGCCTCAACCAGCTCACCTCCGCGCGGGCGCGCCGCGAGACCTATGTGGGGCAATGGCTTCCCGAGCCGCTGCTCGCCGGGGATCCGATGCTCGGCCCGGCCGAGACCGCCGAGCAGCGCGAATCGGTCTCGTACGCGGTCCTCACCCTCATGGAGCGCCTCTACCCCAACGAGCGGGCGGTTTACGTACTGCGGGAGGCCTTCGGCCACTCACACCGGGAGATCGCCGAGATCCTCGACATCACCGAGGCCGCCAGCCAGCAGATCTTCCACCGCGCCAAGAAGCACGTCGCGGAGGGCAAGGCCCGAACCGGGATCGACGAGGCCGCCGCCCGGCGGATCGCCGAGGAGTTCCTGGCGGCCGCCACCAGTGGCCAGACCGAGCCGCTCGTGCGCCTGCTCACCAAGGACGCCGTCGCGATCGGCGACGGCGGCGGGAAGGTCCCGGCCCGCGCCAAGGCGTTCGAGGGCGCCGTCGCGGTCGCGAAGTTCCTGTGGGGCCTGTTCAAACCCGGCAAGGCCAAGCGTGCCATGGTCGGCGGCACGGCCGAGGTCTACGCCTGGACCGCCAACGGCGACCCCGCCGTTGTGGCCGTCGTGGACGGCCGGGTCATCGGCGTCATGTGCCTGGAGGTCACCGCCGAGGGCATCTCCGCGTTCCGCAACCAGGTCAACCCCGACAAGCTCGAACGCGCGACCGCGCGCTGGGCGGCCGCCGACCACGGGGAGCCGCTGTTCAACGCTTTCTAAGTGCGATGTGAGGTGCTTCACATCGCGTTCCTGTCAGGAAACGGCGGGCCGTCCGGTTCAAGGGGCAAAGCCTCGCAAGATGGGAGCAAGGGAATGCAGCACCGCATCATCGTCCTCGGAGCTGGATACGCCGGAGCCATCGCCGCCGGCCGCCTCGCCAGGCGGCTCCGCCGCGAGGAGGTCGTCATCACCCTCGTCAACGCCGAGCCCGACTTCGTCGAACGCGTCCGCATGCACCAGCTGGCGGCCGGTCAGGACCTCAAGTCCCGGCCGTTCAGCGAGATGTTCGCGGGCACCGGTGTCGAACTGAGGGTCGCGGAGGTCACCGGCGTCGACGTCGACGGCAAGACCGTCGCCGTCGTCGACGCGAACGGCACCGAAGAACTCGCCTACGACACGCTCGTCTACGCCCTCGGCAGCGGCTGGAACGCCCAAGGAGTCCCCGGGAGTGCCGAGCACGCCTATCAGATCGCCGGCCGCCCCGGAGCACTCCGGCTGCGCGAGCGCCTGGCCCGCCTCGACGCCGGGCAGACCGTGCTCGTCGTCGGCGGCGGTCTCACCGGCCTGGAGGCCGCGACCGAGATCGCCGAGGCCCGCCCGGACCTCGACGTCGCCCTCGCCGTCCGCGGCGACCTCGGGGACCGGCTCTCGGCCAAGGGCCGCGAGCACCTGCGGAAGGTCTTCGACAAGCTCGGGATCACCGTGCACGAGCACATCGCCGTCACCGGCGTGGAAGCCGAGCGTGTCACCACCGCCGACGGCAAGGCCATTCCGGCCGCGGTCACCGTGTGGACCGCCGGCTTCGCGGTCCACCCGATCGCGAAGGTGACCGCCCTGGAAGTCACCGGCACCGGCCAGATCGTGGTCGACGAGACCATGCGCTCGGTCTCGCACCCGGATGTGTACGCCATCGGCGACGCGGCCATGGTGATGGGCCCCGGGGACAAGCCGCTGCGGATGTCGTGCGCCTCGGGAATCCCGACCGCGTGGCAAGCCGTCGGCGCGATCGCGGCGCGCCTGACCGGCGGGAGGCTCCCGAGCGTGCCGATCCGCTATCTCAACCAGTGCATCTCACTGGGCCGCCAGGAGGGCTTGATCCAGTACGTCACCGCCGACGACCGCGCCGTGCAGATGGTCCTGACCGGGCGGCTCGCCGCCGTCTACAAGGAGCTGGTCTGCAAGGGCGCCGCCTGGGGCGTCGCCAACCCGACGTTCGGGCTGCCGGCTCGGCGCCGCCGCGTCACGCGGGAGTGGGCCGCGGCGGGCTCGGCCGTCAAGACGCCGGCGTAGAGCACGAAGCGAAGAAGACGGCGAGCACTCCAACGACCTCGCCCTCGCACAACTCCGGGAAGCGATCTTCCTGATTCCTGCCGCGCCCCAGGCCGGCCCTGCTCGTGAACACCCCACAAGACGAAAGACCCGGTTCCACATCATGGAACCGGGTCTTTTCGCTGTTCAGCTGCTATGAGGTCAAATGGTGGTGAACCGTGTTGGTCCTCCAGCTCCGGAGGAGCCCCACTGGACCTCATGGACCCCGGGGTCATCCGCCGCGAGTCATACGCGACACCGGTCTCGACGTCGGCCAGTTCCGGATCACCCTGCAGCACATGGTGGTCGTATCCAGCGAGAAGGTCACTCGGCTTCATCGCTGTCGCGCTCCTTTTCATGCCGGCCTGCCGGACACAAACACATGAATGGCATGCATGTGGCAGCATGTAAAACATTCACTTGCTCAATGTTAGGTCAGGCACTTCACTGAGGGCATGACCACCCCGCCTACCTCCGACGTCGATCTCTTCGCCGACGAGGTCGTGCTCGACCCGTACCCCGTCTACGCCGAACTGCGGGAGCAGGGCCCTGTCGTCCACCTCCGGAAGAACGATGTCTACGCGCTGACGCGGTACGCCGTCATCCGTGACGCACTCCCGGACTGGGAGTCGTTCTCCTCGACCTCGATCGCGTTCAATCCGATGGCCAACGAGGCGCTCACCGGCACCTCGCTCGCGTCCGATCCGCCGGTGCACACCCAGCTGCGCGCCGCGCTCACCGAGAACCTTTCACCGCGTGCGCTGCGCGGGCTCAAGGGCCGGATCGAGGCGAAGGCGGACGTACTCGTCGCCGAGCTCGTCGAGAAGGGCTCCTTCGAGGCCATCGACTCCCTCGCTCGGGCCTTTCCGCTGGAGGTCGTCGCGGACCTGATCGGCTTCACGGGCCACGTGCGCGACAACATGCTGCGCTGGGGACAGGCCGCCATGCAGGTCATCGGTCCGATGAACCAGCGCACGGCCGAGAGCTTCCCGATCGCCGGCGAGCTCTACGCATGGTGCTCCCAGGTCAAAGCCTCCGACCTGGTCGAAGGGTCCGTGGGCCGCGGCATCTTCGACGCCGAGGCACGTGGCGCCATTCCGCCGGACACGGCCGGCCACATCATCCACCAGTACCTCGGCGCCGGCGTCGACACCACCGTGGCGGCGATCGGCAACATCGTCGCCCTCTTCGCCTCGCACCCCGATCAGCTCGATCTGGTCCGCGAGAACCCGTCACTGGTACCGGGGGCGTTCAACGAGGTGCTGCGCTTCTGGCCTCCCGTCAATGCCTGGGGCCGGCGCGCCACCTCCGACGTCGACATCGACGGGACCGTCATCCCGGCAGGCGCGCAGGTCGCGGTCCTGCTCGGCGCCGGCAACCGCGACCCCCGGCACTACGAGAACCCGGACGCCTTCCTCGTCGAGCGCAATCCGGTCGACCATCTGTCGTTCGGCTACGGCCCGCACGGCTGCGCGGGCCAGGGACTCGCGCGCCTGGAGGCTCACGCTGTGATCGAAGCGCTCTCCCGGCGCGTCAAGCGCCTCGTCGTCGGGCCCGAGGTCCGTGTCCCCAGCAACATCACCCGGAGCATCGAGGAGCTTCCCGTCCTGGAGGTGATCCCCGCATGAGGATCGTTCTTGACCGCCCCCGCTGTGAGGGCCACGGCCTGTGCGAGGAGGCCGCCCCGCGGCTCATGCACCTCGACGATGACGGCGAGCTCGTGCTGGACCGCGAGGAGCTCGGCGAAGCCGACGCCGGCCTGGCGAACGCCGCTGTCCGGGTGTGCCCGGTCGCGGCGCTGAGGATCGCGTGAGCGGGGGCAGGACGGACCGCGTCGTCGTCGTCGGCAACGGGATCGCCGGGCTGACCGCGGCCGAC
This sequence comes from Streptosporangium sp. NPDC049644, assembly GCF_040675205.1. Classification (NCBI taxonomy): domain Bacteria; kingdom Bacillati; phylum Actinomycetota; class Actinomycetes; order Streptosporangiales; family Streptosporangiaceae; genus Streptosporangium; species Streptosporangium sp. NPDC049644. Next base: position 32,579 of record NZ_JBFAOJ010000058.1, read on the forward strand.
GCGCTCCGCGAGGCGGGCTTCGACGGCGAGCTGACCATCGTCGGCGACGAGCCGCACCCGGCGTACAGCCGCCCGGCCCTGTCGAAGGCGCTGCTGCTCGACGGCGACATGTCCTCGCACGAGCTTCCACCGACCGGTCACGCGGCGACCGAACTGCTGGGCGTACCCGCGACCGCGCTCGACCTCGACCGTCGGCTCGTCACCCTCGGCGACGGCACGGTTCTGCCGTACGACCGCGTCGTCCTGGCCACCGGCTCCCGGGCACGGCGGTTGTCCGGCCTCTCCGAGGAACTCACCCTGCGCGGACTCGACGACGCGCTGTCCCTGCGCGGTCGGCTGGCGGCCAGGCCGTCGGTCGTCGTGGTGGGCGGAGGCCCGCTCGGAATGGAGATCGCCTCGGGGTGCCTGGCCGCCGGCTGCCAGGTCACCCTCGTCTCCCAGAGCGTGCCACTGATCGTCCAGCTCGGTCCGTACCTCGCCGACGTCTTCGTCAAGGCCGCGCTGGACCAGGGGCTCACCATCGTCGAGACCGGGTCGGCACGGCTCGAACGGGGTGCGGGAAGTGCTCGGGTCGTCCTTGCCGAGGGCACGGTCCTCGAGGCAGAGATGATCATGACCGCCGTCGGCGACGTACCCAACACGGAATGGCTCGCGGACACGGGACTTGTGGCGAAGGGCGCCGTCCCGGTCGACTCGCGCGGGCTGGTCCGGCCCGACGTCGCGGCCGTCGGTGACCTCGCGGCCTTCCCCACTCCATACGGCCTGCGCCGCGTCCCCCTGTGGAGCAGTGCGATCGAGCAGGCGAAGGCCGCAGCCAGGGCACTTGTCCGCGGCGACGACGCGCCGCCGCTCCGGTTCCAGCCGTACTTCTGGACCGAGCAGTTCGGGCTGAGCCTCAAGGCGGTGGGCTATCTGCCGCTGGAGGGGGAACCGGCGTACGTCGACGGAGAACCCGGTGGCGGACCGGCGTTGATGCGCTGGTCACACGATGACGGGACCGGTGTGGCCGCGGCGCTCAACTACCGGGTCCCGATTCCCCGGCTGCGTCGTATGAGCCGGGCAGCCGCGTAAGGTTCCTCCATGGGACAGGACGGAGAGGGCGTCACGGGTTCGGGGTTGGACCGGCTGACATCGGTCAACCTCAACCTGTTGGTGCCGCTCCTCGCGCTCCTGGAAGAGCGTTCGGTGACCAGGGCGGCGGAACGAGTCGGTCTGTCACAGCCGGCGATGAGCCACGCCCTCACGAGAATGCGACGTCTGCTGGGTGACGAACTCGTCGTCCGGCAGGGGGCGGGCGTCACCCTGACCCCGCGGGCCCAGGAGCTGATCGCGCCGCTGCGCAGTGCCCTGCAGCAGACGGCACGCATCGTGAACTTCCCCTGCTTCGACCCCGCCACGGATCAGCGCGTCATCACGATCGCCATGACCAACAGCACGGCGTTCGTCGTCGGCCCTCGACTGGCGCGGCTCGTCGCCGAGCGCGCTCCTCGCGCCACGTTGCGCATACTTACGATCACGGTGCCGACCGAGGCCACTTTCACCGACAGGGGCGTCGACGTCGTGCTGCTCTCCGAGGGGCACTTCTCACCGTATCCGCGCGAGCGCCTCTACGACGACCGCTGTGTGGTGGTGGCCTCACCGGACACGCCACCGGACGCGACCGCGCTCGACCTGCTGACCACAGAGCCGCACATCGTCGTCGACACCGATCGGCGGGTCTTCCCCTATCCGGTGCTGGAGGAGCAGGGGATCCCCTACCGCGTCGGCCAGTTGGTCTCCGACTTTCTGCTGGTGCCTTTCCTGGTCGCGCGCGCGGGCGGCGTCGCTCTCTTTCGCCACCAGGTCGCCGCCACCATGCGGACACTGGCCGACCTGCGGATCGAGGAGTTCCCGTTCCCGCTTCCCGGGCTCGGGATCGACATGGTCTGGAACCCCCGACTGGCTGATCAGTACTTCATCGAATGGCTTCGGGCGCTACTGTTCGACGTCGCAACGGATCTCTGACGCACTGCGGGCGGCGTGCCGCCTGGACCGCGCGAGCCCGGGAGCCGCCGGCGTGGACCGTCCACGCCGTACGCCGCCCCTCTTCCTCGTCGCACTGTGCGGGCAGGAGGCGACGGCGGCTCGCGAAAGCTCCGCGCTCGCCATGGCTTGATCAACTTCCTGGTGACTCGCTAGGGTTGGGCGCTTCGACCGCTCCGCCCCCAAGAGATGGCCATGCGTCGCTACCGTTTCGGCAGGATCGCCGCCCTGATCGCGCTCGGCTACCTCGTCGTGGTCGCCGTACTGGGCGCCTTCGCGCTGTCCACCGACCGGGGCGATGTCCTCTGGACGGTCGTCACCCGCGACTCCGGCATGAACTGGTTCCGTGACCTCAGCGGAGAGGCGTTCACCGTCTCGCGGGGGCCGGCGCTCGTCCTGATCCTCATCGGGGCGCTCCAGGCGTGGGCCCTGTGGCAGGTGCTGCGCGGGCGCGCCCGCGGTGAGCTGACACACCGGGGCAGGAAGGTCGGCCTGCTGCGGCTCGCCCTGTACCTCGGCGTCGGCTACGGCCTGCTCATCATCGTCGGCGCCCCGCTGATCCTCGCATTGGAGATCTACTGGCTCTGGTCGGTGACGGGGATCGTCTCCGGTTTCGTGCAGCTGGCCATCGTCTGGCTGTTCTTCCTGGTGCTCCGTGACATCGTCTCCCGCAGGCTGCGGCTGTTCTCGCTCGTTGTCGGGAGCATCGCCTACCTGAGCGGCATCGGCCAGGAGATCGCGGCCGCCTTCGACCTGGGCGCCGTCGCGCAGATCCTCACCCTTGCCGAAGGGTACGGCTGGCCGGCGTGGTCCGTGTCGATCCTGACCGCCCAGGCCAGGGATCCCCGATGGAGCGCGGCGACCGTCCGGATAGGCGTCATCTCGCAGGTGATGTCCGTCCTCCAGCCCAACGGGTTCGTCTCCTTCGGCGGCACCGGTTTCCCCGACATCATCATGGTCTATACGCTCCTCGGCGCCGCCAGCGTCCTCGGGCTGGTGTGGAGCGCCAGGACCGCCCACGAGCTGGCGAACCCCGTTCCGCGGCCGGTCCCAAGGCAGGCACCGGCGCGGTCGGCGGCCAGGTGGTGGCCGCTGCCCGCCGTGGCGGTCGTGCTCCCGCTGATCCCCGCCGCCGTCAACCTCGCGTACGGCAGGTACCACTGGATCGGCCCCAGAGGCGCGATCGAGCGGTTCGTCCGGGTGGACGGCGGCAGCGAGCATGCTCTGACCTGGCTCGTCCTGGACGTCTTCGTCGGTGTCGGCGGCCCCGCGCTGCTGATCCTGGCCGCCGTCCTGCGCCGGACCCGCCCCCTCGTGCGGTTCACGACGCCGGCGCTGGCCATCGCAGCGGCCGTGGGTTTCGTCAGCGCGGTCACGGCGACGCCGGGGTCGGAGGACTTCGGCGACTTCTTCTACGAAGGCACGCAGATCTACCCGGAGGGGCTGTTCACCCAGGGGAAGAACGGTGAGACCTTCTTCGGCATCTCACCGCTGTGGTACAGCGCGGCCTTGCTCGCCTCCGCCCTGCTCCTGCTGTTCCTGTACCCGGCCGCGCCCACCCGGCGCGTACGCCACCGCGTGCTGCCGGCCGGGCTCGCCACACTGGTCGCGCTCGGGTTCCTGCCCGTGGCGGACCAGGCCCGCAGCCCGGTCACCGCGGCCGAGGACTGCGCCCCACGCGAGGCGTGGAGAGGCGAGCCCGAGGAACCCAGGCTCACCCGGGACCAGCGACTCGTGTGCTCCCTCCGGCAGGGAAACCTGATCAAGTTCGCCGCCACCACGCCCGACACCGTGATCCTCGCCCGTGCCCGATGGCTGTGCGGCATCTACACTCGTAACGATCCGCAGGAGGTCGCCCGCCTTCGGGCGACGGAGGGGCTGAAGCGCGATGACCTGACCTACCCGCTCGCGGAGATCTGCCCCAGCGCCGGCGCCGTGGTCAAGGCCGCGGCCGCCGAACGGGACCGGGAGATCCAGGAGTGGCAGGCCGACGCGCAGCGCATGTGCGACTCGAGCCCGCGCCACCGCCCGCTCATCGAACCGGCCAAGGCGATCCGCATGAAGGAACCCCAGGGGACGGACTACGGGGTCGTGGAGACGTACGAGCCGACCGAGGACGGCGGGGACCCGTCCGAGGACGGCCTGCTGGAGCAGGCTCAGGACGACGACCTGGTGGCCGCGCTCCCCGGCCACCTGATGATCCTGACGCACTCCGACTTCGACCTCTGCGTCACGCTGGAGACCTACACCCGCCGCCCGCCGGTGGAGACCAAGGGCTGGGACCACGTCGCCGAGGTCGGCTACGAGAGCCCCACCGGCGAGATCGTGCTGAGGGACGATCTGAGCGGCACCGAATTTCCCGACCTGTCACTCAACGGCCGTGTGGGTCACTACCGGATCCGGGTGCACTACGACTGGTTCAGGTGGAAGGGAGAGCAAGAGGGCGGCCAGCGTCTGTTGATCATGGCGTTCCCCGGGAAGGGGGACAAGCCGATCACGTACCGCAAGCCTTCCAGTCGATGAGCACGCCTCAGGCGGGTCAGGACGACGGCAGGGCTTGGAGGCAGGGAGACGCGGGTCACACCCGTCCATGTCACAGGGGGTCGGGCTATCTCGTCTCAGGGGGTGTAGCCGTCAACGACCACGGAGGAGCACAGCATGGACGCGCGACTCGACTACTTCGCCGACCCGACCGCCGGCAAGGTCCTCAAGCACTTCATGTCGGCGGGCAAGGCGCTCAAGGACTCGCCGCTGCCGGCCGCCACGCAGGAACTGGTGGCGCTTCGGGTAAGTCAGATCAACGGCTGCGCCGTCTGCGTCGACATGCACACCAAAGAGGCCGTCGCCGCCGGTGAGACCCCGGTGCGGCTGAACCTGGTCGCGGCGTGGCGGGAGGCCACCGTCTTCACCGAGGCCGAGCGCGCCGCGCTGAGGCTGGCGGAGGAGGGGACCCGGGTCGCGGACGCGGCCGGTGGGGTCGACGACGAGGTGTGGGCGTACGCCGCCGAGTACTACGACAAGGAGCAGCTCACCGCCCTGGTGATCCTGGTCTCCTTCATGAACACGGCGAACCGGCTGAACATCATCACCCGGCAGCCGGCCGGCGACCACGTGCCCGAGCGGTTCCACTGAACGGCATCGGCGACCGGCTCCGGGCCCTCCAGCTTCGGGGGTGTCTCTCCGGCGTTCCGGACGATCATCGGAAGATGCCCGCACCGGCGGGTACGGCCGGGTGAGAGGTGCGGGGGAAGGGGGTTCGGCGTGAGCAAGGTCGAGGAGTTCGAGGAGCTGCGGCCGCTGCTGTTCTCGATCGCCTATCGGATTCTGGGCAGTGTGGGTGAGGCCGAGGACGCGGTGCAGGAGACATGGCTGCGCTATGACGGCTCGGCGGCCCGGCCCACGTCGGCCAAGGCTCTTCTGTCGACCACGGTGACGCGAATCTCGATCGATGTGCTGCGTTCCGCGCGGGTGCGGCGGGAGGAGTACGTGGGCCCGTGGCTTCCCGAGCCGCTGCTGAGCGATCCGTATCAGGATCCGGCGCGGTCGGTGGAACTGGCCGACTCGGTGTCGATGGCGGCGTTGCTGCTGCTGGAGCGGCTCAGCCCGCTGGAGCGGGCGGTGTTCGTGCTGCGGGAGGTGTTCGGCTTCGGGTTCGACGAGGTCGCCGCGGCGGTGGGGCGGTCGGAGGCGGCGTGCCGGCAGCTGCTGGTGCGGGCGCGGCGGCATATGGAGGCCGGGCGTCCGCGCTTCGAAGCGGCCCGCGCAGAGCGGGAGGAACTGGCGTCGCGGTTCTTCGACGCCCTCCGTGAAGGTGACCTCGTCGGCCTGCGGGAACTGCTCGCCGCCGACGTGTCGGTGGTCGGCGACGGCGGCGGCAAGGCCCCGCAGCTGGCCAGGGCCGTCGTCGGCGCCGAGAACGTGGCCCGGCTGCTCGCCTCTCTCCTCCCCCGGTTGGCCCGGATCGACGTGACGTTCGAGCCGCACGAGGTCAACGGCCAGCCGGGCGCGATCTTCCGCGACCGGGACGGCAGGGTGCTCCACATCCTGGTGCTCGATGTGCTCGACGGGCAGGTCCAGACGATCCGCTCGGTGATCAACCCCGACAAGCTCGGGCACGTGGGCCCGGTGGCGGACGCCTGGGCGATCGACCGCGAAGCAAGGCAGGCACGCCGGCGCACGGAATGAGGGCTCGGTTCCGGTGCTCCGCCGTGCCCGTGCCGTCAGCGGGACGGCTCCCAGCCCCTGCGCGGGGCGCGGGCGCCGGTCGGCTGCTCGTCACGGCTGCGGTAGACCACGTACGGCCGGGTCAGGTAGCCGACGGGCGCGGTGAGCATGTGCACCAGCCGGGTGAACGGCCAGACGGCGAACAGCAGCAGCGCGCTGAGCGCGTGCAGCTGGAACAGCGGCGGCGCACCGGCCATCAGCGCCGGATCGGGCTGGAAGTAGAAGATCGACCGGAACCATGGCGAGATGGTCGTGCGGTAGTCGTAGCCGCCGCCGACGATGTTCGCCATCACCGTGGCGGCCAGGCCCAGCACGATGGTGGCGGCCAGCATCGCGTACATCAGCTTGTCGTTGCGGGTGGTGGCGGTGAACACCGGGCCGACGGTGCGGCGCCGGTAGATCAGGATCGCCAGCCCGCAGAGGGTGGCCACTCCCGCGATCGTGCCCAGCACGACCGCGACGACATGGTAGGCCTCCTCGCTGACGCCCACCGCCTCGGTCCAGCTCTTGGGGATCACCAGACCGCCGATGTGGCCGAGCAGCACGACCAGGACGCCGAAGTGGAACAGCGGGCTGCCGATGCGCAGCAGCCGGGACTCGTACATCTGCGACGAGCGGGTGGTCCAGCCGAACTTGTCGTAGCGGTAGCGCCACACGTGCCCCAGCACGAACACCGTCAGCGCCACGTACGGCGCCGCCACCCACAGCACCACGTCCAGTGCGTTCACCTGCTCGCCTCCATGACCGCGTAGGGCTCCAGTCCGACTTCCTCGGCCGGCGGGCCCTGCGCCGCCAGCCGCAGCGCGGCCTCCTGGTCGCGCGGGCTCGCCGGGCCGAGCGCGGCCAGCACCGCGGCCACCACGTCGGCGTACGGCGAGGCCTCGGCCTCCAGCGCCTTGCGCAGTAGCTCTATGCCCGCCCGGTTCTCGGTCAGCAGGCGCCGGGCCGGCCGTACGGCGCCGCGCGCGAGGAACTCGCACACCACCGCCAGGTGGTCGGGCAGCTCCCCGTCGGCGAGCTCGAAGCCCGCGCTGCGCAAGGCGTGCTTGAAGCGCAGCAGCGCCGCGCCGCGCTTGCGGGTGTCGCCGTAGGCGTAGTAGGTCAGGTAGGGACAGCAGCGCCGCTTGAGGTCGAACGTCGCCACGTAGTGGGCGGCCAGCTCGACCCGGCCGGCCGCCTCGGCGTGCTCCAGGAAGGCGGCCAGCCGCCTGCGGACCTCCCCTTCCGGCAGCCCGTCCACCGCCTCGGCCAGCACCCGCCGCTCACCGTACAGCCGTTCGTCGGGGTAGCAGAGCAGCACCGAGGCCACCATGTGGGCGGTGCGCAGCGCGCCCTCGTCCAGCGTGTTCATGACTTCCCCCGGAGAACGGTCGTGGACGCCGCCGACGTTGTCGCGGTCACCCGGGTCAAGGAGATCGGCCGCGCCGAGGCCGCGGAAGAGGCGGTCGCCGTGCGGACCCTCATGACTTCTCCTCATGTCCGTCGCGCTTCGGGAACAGCCCGTCGGGGGTGCCCTTGCCGTCCCAGTTGAGGAGGTTGACCCGGCCGCGTAGCTCGCCTGCCTTCTCCAGGTCGTCGCCGCGCTGGCGCTCCTTGAGCGCGTGGAAGTTCTCCACCGCGATCGGGGCGGGCATGCCGGAGGCCTCGCCGAACGGGCCGCCCATGCCGGGGCCGCCCTCGTAGTCGAGGCTGCAGCCGGTCGCCAGTTCCTCCAGCCGCGCGCCCTGTTCGGCGTGGGCCTTGGGGATGACGTAGCGCTCGTCGTAGGCGGCGATGGCCAGCAGCCGGTGCATGTCCCGGATGCCCTGGCCGGTCATGCCGACCGCCGCCGCGATCGACTCGTCGGGTTCCTGGCCGAGGTTGAGGCGGCGCATGTAGGAGCGCATCGCCGCCAGGCGGCGCAGCACCGACCGCACCGGCTCCGGATCACCGGCGGTGAACAGCTCGGCCAGGTAGCCGATCGGGATGCGCAGCGCGTCGATCGCACCGAACAGGTTGCCCGCGTCCTCGCCGTCGTGGCCGGTGCCGGACAGGACGTCCACCACCGGCGACAGCGGCGGGATGTACCAGACCATCGGCATCGTCCGGTACTCCGGGTGCAGCGGCAGCGCCACCCCGAACTCGAAGATCAGCTTGTGGATGGGGGAGCGGCGCGCCGCCTCCAGCCAGTCCTCGGGAATGCCCGCGGCGCGGGCCGCGGCGGCCACCTCCGGGTCGTGCGGGTCGAGCATCACGCTCTTCTGCGCCTTGAGCAGTTCCCTGTCGTCGGCGACGGAGGCCGCCTCGGTCACCCGGTCGGCGTCGTAGAGGATGATCCCGATGTAGCGCAGTCGGCCCACGCACGTCTCCGAGCAGACCGTGGGCAGGCCCACCTCCACCCGAGGAAAGCAGAAGGTGCACTTCTCGGCCTTGCCGGTGCGGTGGTTGAAGTACACCTTCTTGTACGGGCAGCCGGTCACGCACATCCGCCAGCCCCGGCAGCGGTCCTGGTCGACCAGGACGATGCCGTCCTCGGAGCGCTTGTAGATGGCCCCCGACGGGCACGACGCCGCGCACGAGGGGTTGAGGCAGTGCTCGCAGATGCGCGGCAGGTAGAACATGAAGGCGTTCTCGAAGTCGAGCCTGACCTGGTCGGAGACCTTGCGTAACACGGGGTCGGACGGTGCCAGCTCCGGGCCGCCGGCCAGGTTGTCGTCCCAGTTCGCACTCCAGCTGATCTTCGTGGGCTCACCGGTGATCAGCGAGCGGGGCCGCGCGACGGGTGTGTCGTCCTGCACGGGGGCGGAGAACAGCCGGTCGTAGTCGTAGGTCCAGGGCTCGTAGTAGTCCTGGATCGACGGCATCAGCGGGTTGGCGAAGATGGAGAACAGCTTCTTCAGCCGCCCCCCGGCCTTCAGCCGCAACCTGCCGCGGGCGTTGAGCTCCCAGCCGCCCTTCCACCTGTCCTGGTCCTGGTAGGTGCGGGGGTAGCCCTGCCCGGGACGGGTCTCGACGTTGTTGAACCACACGTACTCGGTGCCGGCCCGGTTCGTCCAGGCCTGCTTGCAGGTGACCGAGCAGGTGTGGCAGCCGATGCACTTGTCCAGGTTCATCACCATGGCCAGCTGCGCCATCACCCTCATCGCCTGATCACCTCTCCCCGGTCACCGCGTCGGGTTCGCTCGTGCATCAGTAGTCGACCTCCTGGCTGCGGCGGCGGATCACGGTGACCTCGTCACGCTGGTTACCGGTCGGCCCCAGGTAGTTGAACGCGAACGACAGCTGGGCGTAGCCGCCGATCAGGTGCGTGGGCTTGATCATCAGACGGGTCAGGGAATTGTGGATGCCGCCGCGCCTGCCGGAGGTCTCGCTCTTGGGCACGTCCACGACCCGTTCCTGGGCGTGGTACATGTACACGGTCCCGGTCGGCATGCGGTGCGAGACGATCGCCCGGGCGACCACGACGCCGTTGCGGTTGAGCGCCTCGACCCAGTCGTTGTCGCCGATCCCCGCCCGAGCGGCGTCGGCGGGGCTCATCCAGATGGTCGGCCCGCCCCGCGACAGGGTCAGCATCAGCAGGTTGTCCTGGTATTCGGAGTGGATGGACCATTTGGAGTGCGGGGTGAGGTAGCGCACGGTGATGCCCTCCTCGCCGCCCTCGCCGATGCCCGGCTCGCCGAACAGCGCGGTCATGTTCAGCGGGGGCCGGTAGATCGGCAGCGCCTCGCCGGCCTCGTGCATCCAGTCGTGGTCCAGGAAGAAGTGCTGGCGTCCGGTGAGGGTGTGCCAGGGCTTGCGATGCTCGACGTTGATGGTGAACGCCGAGTAGCGACGCCCGCCGGTCTCGCTGCCCGACCATTCCGGCGAGGTGGTCACCGGCACCGGCCGGGCCTGCGTGTCGGCGAACGTGATCTTCTTGTGCTCGTCGGCGAGCCCGTCGAAGCTCGTGCCGGTGCGGCGGGCCAGCGTCGCGAAGCCCTGGGCGGCCAGGTGCCCGTTGGTGGTGCCCGACAGCGCCAGGATCGTCTCGCACATGTCGGTGTCGCGGGCCAGCGAGGGCCGCCCGTCGGCCACGCCGCCGCGCACGGTGCCGTTCATCCGGCCGAGCCGCTCGATCTCACCGGACACGTCGTAGGTCAGGCCCTTGGTGGTGGTGCCCAGGGTGTCCAGCAGCGGTCCGAGCGCGGCCATCTTCTGCGCGACCGCGCCGTAGTCCCGCTCCACCACGGTGATCTTCGGGAAGTTCCTGCCGGGGACGGGAATCGTGCCCGTGGCCCGCCAGTCGTCCACGACGCCGTAGGGGGTGGCGAGCTCGTCGGGGGTGTCGTGCAGCAGCGGCACCGCCACCAGGTCCCGGCGCACCCCCAGCCGGGGGCCGGCCAGCGCGCTGAACGCCTTGGCGATCGCCTGAAAGGCCGCGAAGTCGGTACGGGTCTGCCAGGGCGGGTCGATCGCCGGGGAGAAGGCGTGTACGAACGGGTGCATGTCGGTCGAGGACAGGTCGTGTTTCTCGTACCAGGTCGCGGCCGGCAGCACGATGTCGGAGAACAGCGTCGTGGACGTCATCCGGAAGTCCAGCGACAGCAGCAGGTCGAGCTTGCCGCGCGGCGCCTCCTCGTGCCACCGGACGTCGTCCGGCCGTTGCTCGGGTGCGGCCTCCTCGGCCCGCACGGAGGAGTCGGTGCCGAGCAGGTGGCGCAGGAAGTACTCGTTGCCCTTGGCCGACGACCCCAGCAGGTTGGCCCGCCACACGGTCAGCACCCGCGGCCAGTTGGCGGGCGCGTCGGGGTCCTCGCAGGCGAAGCCGAGCTCGCCGGTGGCGGCTTTGGAGGCGATGTAGGGCCCCGGCTCCTGCCCGGAGGCGGCCGCCTCGTCGGCCAGGTCCAGGCTGTTGCGGTCGAAGGTGGGGTAGGAGGGCATCCAGCCCAGCCGGGCCGACTGCGACAGCAGGTGGGCGGTGGCCTTGCCGGTGAACGCGCCGCCGCCCGCCAGCGGCGAGGCCACCACGTCGGCGCTGTAGGTGTCGTAGCGCCACTGGTCGGTGTGCAGGTACCAGTAGGCGGTGCCGATCATCTGCCGGGGCGGGCGCGCCCAGTCGGTGCCGAACGCCATGTGCGCCCATCCGGTGACCGGGCGGCACTTCTCCTGGCCGACGTAGTGCGCCCAGCCGCCGCCGTTGACGCCCTGGCAGCCGGTCAGCGTGGTCAGCGCCAGGAAGGAGCGGTAGATCGTGTCGGAGTGGAACCAGTGGTTGGTCCCCGCACCCATGATGATCATGGAGCGGCCGCCGGACTCCTCGGCGTTGCGGGCGAACTCGCGGGCGATCCTCACCGCCTTCGCCGCCGGCACACCGGTGATCGCCTCCTGCCAGGCGGGCGTGTACGGCCGGCTCGCGTCGTCGTAGGAGGACGGCCAGTCCTGTTGCTCGTTCGCGTGGGTGGCGTCCATCGGCCGGGCCACGCCGTACTGGGCGAGCAGCAGGTCGAAGACCGTGGTGACCAGCCGCCCGGCGATCCGCCGGACGGGTACGCCGCGTCGCAGCACCGCGCCGTCCCCGGTCTGGTCGAAGCGGGGCAGCAGCACCGTCACGGTCTGCTCGCCGTCCAGGCCCAGCATCGGGTCGACGTCGCCGAGGTCAAGGTTCCAGCGGCCCTGCCCGGCCTCGGAGTAGCGGAAGCCGAGCGAGCCGTTGGGCACCACCGGCCCGCCGGTGGCGGCGTCCAGCAGCACTGTCTTGAACGCCGCCTCGGCGCCGTCCTCGCCGAGGTCGGCCGCGGTCAGGAACTTGGCGGGCACATGGACGCCGTCGCGTTCGGTCAGCGTCACCAGGAACGGCAGGTCGCTGTGGCGCTTGACGTAGTCGGTGAAGTACGGCACCCGCCGGTCGACGAAGAACTCCCTGAGGATCACGTGGCCCATCGCCATGGCCAGCGCCCCGTCGGTGCCCGGGTGCGGCGCCAGCCACTCGTCGGCGAACTTCGTCGCGTCACTGTAGTCGGGGGAGACCACGACGACCTTCTGCCCGCGGTAGCGGGCCTCGGTCATGTAGTGCGCGTCCGGGGTGCGCGTCACCGGCACGTTGGAGCCCCACAGCATCAGGTAGGCCGCGTCCCACCAGTCGGCGGACTCCGGCACGTCGGTCTGGTCGCCGAACACCTGCGGGGAGGCCACCGGCAGGTCGGCGTACCAGTCGTAGAACGACAGCATCGTGCCGCCGATCAGCGACACGAACCGGGCACCGGAGGCGTGCGAGACCATCGACATCGCCGGGATCGGGGAGAACCCGGCCACCCGGTCGGGCCCGTAGGCCTCGATGGTGTGCACGTGCGCGGCCGCGATGATCTCGGTCGCCTCGTCCCAGGTGACGCGGACCAGGCCGCCCTTGCCGCGGGCCGACTGGTAGCGGCGGCGGCGCTCCGGATCGGAGGTGACCTCGGCCCACGCCGCCACCGGATCGCCCAGCCGCGCCTTCGCCTCCCGGTACATCTCCACCAGCACCCCGCGGGCATAGGGATAGCGGACCCGGGTGGGGGAGTAGGTGTACCAGGAGAACGCCGCGCCGCGCGGGCAGCCGCGCGGCTCGTACTCCGGCCGGTCGCCCCCGACGCTGGGGTAGTCGGTCTGCTGCGACTCCCAGGTGATGATGCCGTCCTTGACGTAGACCTTCCACGAGCACGACCCGGTGCAGTTCACCCCGTGCGTGGAACGCACGACCTTGTCGTGGCTCCACCGGTCGCGGTAGAACGCGTCCGCCTGACGGCCCCCGATCTGGTGCAGCGTCCGCAGGTCGTCGGAGACCGCCCCGGAACGCAGATGCCGGCCCAGCCTCAGAAGGGCGTCGTTGACCGGACCGTCCATGCCCGTCATATGGGTGCACTCCTTTTTTGGTGTGAACCGGGTATCTCTTGCGCGATCGCCTTCATAGCCACATATCGTTCAGGGAACCCCGGAGAGCAGTCGATGATCGCGACCGGTTGTGACCTCCGCGTCGAAGGTGGGGCACCGGGTGCGGTGCGGCGTCCCCCATCCTTGCCGGGGCTCCATCCTGATCTCAGGGTCCTTGGTCCCACGGGATGGGCCCAAAGACCCTGAAAGGCCTCAGGCCGCTGGGCCCGTCGGCTCGGCTGGCCGGTGGTGCGACAGCCACGCCCCGGATCTCCACCTCGTGCTCGGTCCCGCCGGGCGACGGCCGGGCGGCGTCCGAAGAAGCGTGCATGTGACCGGCGGCCTCCGCCTTCGGGACTTTGGTCACTACGGCGCCGTCGCGCCCGCCCGGTTGAATCCTTTGGATGCCGTCTTCCTGGGACCGGGCCCGAACGGGTCACGCCCCGGATGAGCAGGAGGGGTTCCCTTTGACCAGCACCGAGACGCCCGCCGCACCTCCGACCGGGCTCCCTTCGATCATCCAGGGCGGGATGGGGGTGGCCGTGTCCGGGTGGCGGCTGGCGCGGGCCGTGGCCCGGACCGGCCAGCTCGGCGTGGTGTCCGGGGTCGCGCTCGACGTCGTACTCGCCCGGCGGCTGCAACTCGGCGATCCCGGCGGCGAGCTGCGCCGCGCCCTGGCCGCCCTGCCGCTGCCCGGCATCGCCGAGCGGATCCTGGCCCGCTACCACGTGCCCGGCGGCATCGCCCCGGGAACGCCGTACCGGCCGGTGCCGCGGCTGGGCCTGCGACCGCACCGTGACCGCGCGGAGCTGACCGTCGCCGCCAACTTCGCCGAGGTCCACCTGGCCAGGCAGGGCCACGACGGCCCGATCGGCGTCAACTACCTGGAGAAGATCCAGATGGCCACGCCCGCCGCGCTGTACGGCGCGATGCTCGCCGGAGCCGACTACGTGCTCATGGGCGCGGGCATCCCCTCGCAGATCCCCCAGCTGCTGGACGCGCTGGCCGAGCACCGGGCCGGTGAGGTGTCGGTCACGGTCGCCGGCGCGGCCTCCGAGCAGCGCCACACCGTGGGGATCGACCCGGCCGGCCTGCTCGCCGGGACCCGCCTGCCGCCGCTGCGCAGGCCCCGCCTGCTGGCCATCGTCTCCTCCGACGTCCTGGCCGCCTACCTGGCACGCCGTCCCGAGACCCGGCCCGACGGGTTCGTGCTGGAAAGCCCCGCGGCCGGCGGGCACAGCGCCCCGCCGCGCGGCAGGATGCGCCTGGACGAGAGCGGCGAACCCCTCTACGGGCCCCGCGACCTGCCCGACACCGGCAAGATCGCCGCGCTGGGGCTGCCGTTCTGGCTGGCCGGCGGCCACGCCGGTCCCGGCGGGCTGGACCGGGCGCTGCGGAGCGGCGCCACCGGCATCCAGGTCGGCACCGCCTTCGCGCTGTGCCGGGAGTCAGGCCTGGACACTCGGCTCCGGCGGCACCTGCTGGACGAGGCCGCGGCCGGCGCTCTGACGGTGCGCAACGACCCGCGCGCCTCCCCGGCAGGGTTTCCCTTCAAGATCGCATCGGTGGACGGGACCCTGTCCGACGACGCGGTCTACACCGCCCGTCCCCGCCTGTGCGACCTGGGGCACCTGCGCACGCCGTACCTCAAGACCGACGGTACCGTCGGCTACCGCTGCCCGGCCGAGCCCGTCGCCGCCTACGTCCGCAAAGGCGGGCCCGCCGAGGACGCCGAGGGCCGCCGCTGCCTGTGCAACGGCCTGTTCAGCGCCATCGGTCTCGGCCGGCACCGCGCGGACGGCTACGTCGAGCCGCCCCTGCTGACCCTCGGCACCGACTTCGGTTTCCTGGGGGCGCTGCCGGAGGACCACACGGCCGCCGACGTCGTCGGCCACATCCTCGGCACCGGCCGGGACGAGAGGAGCGCCGCACCCCGCGCGAAATGATCGGCGAGCATCCCCTCGGGCAAGAAGGTCAGCCGAGCTGCCGCAGCCGTCGGCCGGAGACCTGCTTGGCGGTGATGACGACGAAGTGGTCGCGGCTGCCCGGAGCCCACGGCGTCAGTGGCAGCTCGGCCAGCCGGGCCATCTCCTGGGGATCGTCAACGGCCCGGGCATACCCCACGACCGTGACCGACCAGCCGGTGCGTTGTTCGAGGTCGAAGTCGTCGATCTCAAAAGCCACGATGGCCTGGCGGGTGGCGGCGGCCAGCTTGGAGCCGACCGTCGTACGGATGACGATGTCGTCGCCGTCGAGACAGAAGTTCACCGGCTGCACCGCCGGCAGGGCGCGATCGGTGAAGACAATCCGCCCGATCGGGCAGGAGGCCAACAGGTGCATGCACTTCTCGTGGGAGAGCACCTGCGGGCCGGCCGAGTCGAGTGTCATACTCCCCAGCTTGCCGGAACGCCTGCTTCGGCGATTAGAGGCGAAAGTCCCGTGACAGGTCCCCGGCGCCGGGCGCCGGGGACCTGTCCGCTCGTGCCGAGGCTCATCGGCGGCCGGCACCTTTCATCGCGGGTCCCTGGGGTCGCCGCTACGGTGTCAGCGGCTGGGCCGCGCGCGGCCGGGCCGTGGCACGG
Organism: Streptosporangium sp. NPDC049644; assembly: GCF_040675205.1. NCBI lineage: Bacteria > Bacillati > Actinomycetota > Actinomycetes > Streptosporangiales > Streptosporangiaceae > Streptosporangium > Streptosporangium sp. NPDC049644. The sequence continues at coordinate 48,271 of NZ_JBFAOJ010000058.1, forward strand.
ACCACGGTCACCGTCAGCAGCACCGTCAGCAGCGAGACCACGGCAAGCAACGCCAGGCCCAGGCCGTAGGAGCCGAGCCGGCCGTAGATGAGGCCCATCACCAGCGGCGGCACGAACCCGCCCAGGCCGCCGGCGGCGCCGACCAGACCGGTGACCGAGCCCACCTTGTCGGCCGGAGCGACCTGCGCGACCAGCGCGAAGACGGCGCCGCTGCCCGCGCCCAGCGCCGCGGCCATGGTCAGGAACGCGATCGTGCCCACCGGCATCAGGGCCAGGGTGAGGGCCTGGATCGTGGCGCAGACGGCGACCACGGCGAAGACGGCGACCAGCACGGGCAGCGGCCCGATCCTGTCCGACAGCCAGCCTCCGACCGGACGCATCAGGACCGCCAGGACCACGAACCCGGCCATCCGGTTGGCGGCGTCGGCCTGTTCCAGCACGTAGGCGGTCTGCAGGTAGGCCGGCAGGTACACCGAGAACGCCACATACCCGCCGAAGGCCACCGCGTACAGGATGCACGCCTGCCAGGCGATCGGCAGTTTCGCGGTGGCGGCCAGGCGCGCGGCGAGCGGCTGGGTGGGGACCGTGCGGCCCGGTGCGTCGCGCAGCGTGAACCACGCCACGACGGTGTAGACGGCCAGGCCTGCGGCGGTGAGCAGGAACGGGGTGGCCGCGCCGTCGGCCTTGACCAGCTTGACCGTGGTCAGGGCGCTGATCGCGGTGCCGCCCATGCCCGCGCCGAAGACGCCGATGGCCAGGCCGCGCCGCTCGGGCGGGAACCAGGCGCCCACGAAGGGCACGCCGACGGCGAACGCCGTCCCGCCGATGCCCAGGAAGAACCCGCCGACCAGCAGCGCGGTCAGCGAGCCCTGCCCGGCCACGCCGATGAACAGGACCGGGACGATGGTGGCGGCGGAGACCAGCGGGAACATCACGCGGCCGCCGAAGCGGTCGGTGAGCGCGCCGACGGGAATGCGGCCCAGCGAGCCGACGATCACCGGGACCGCGACCAGCAGCGCCTGCTGGGAGGCGGACAGGCTCAGCAGGTCCTTGAAGCGCGGTCCCAGCGGGCTGAGCAGCGCCCACGCCCAGAAGTTCACCGCGAACCCCACGGTGGCCACCGTCAGCATCAACGCCGGTCGGTGGCCGGCCTCGCCTGATGCTCTTCGATCGACGCCGTCAGTGCTCATCTCATCCGTCCTCGTCGCATCGGCTCGTTCCGTTGGGCGCTGCGGTCAACGTGTTCTCCGCCGCCCTATCCCATCTCGAACCCCCTACGCTCACTAGGGGCCAAGGTCCTGCCGAACGGGGTCCTTCTGGCCGATGTCTTCGCGCGCGATGCCCCGTTCCGCCACCGAAGCGCACGCCGAGACCCTCCGTCCGCGCCACGGGACACCGTCCTCCGCGACGGTGCCCCGCGCATGTCGATGAGCGATGTGGAAGCGCGGGAAGTACATCCGGGGCACGCGACTCGTACGGCGTCGCCGGGCACGGGTGGCGTGCGAACCCGGCGGCGTGCGGCGGACGGTACGGCCTCGGTACCGGCTTTGCTGAGCTGGGCGATCACAGTGATCCCCAAGAGTTTCACAAGTGGCCTCTGTGATCTTAAGCGAGCACATTCCAATCGGGGAAAGGGCTCCTCCGAGATGACCGACTTCGACATGACCGCTCACCGGCTCGACGACGGCTAGCCCGCCGCCGTCACCGGTGGCATGGCCCCGAACGTCGACCGGCTCGACCGCGACCGACGCGACGCCGTCGTCTCGTCCCTGCCGTGGTCAGGCGGTATCCGCGGGGCATCTGCGCGGGCGTTCCCCTTCCACCGGCTGTCGTCGATCCGCTCCTCCCGTTGACACGGCGGGACGGGCGCCGAGCGGCTTTCGCACTCCTGTGGCGGCGTCTCACATCTCCGGCGAAGGCCCCACTGTCTCCGGCTCCTCATGTGGCCGTACTCCAGGCGTGCACCCCTGAACGACGTCCCACGGCTGAGCATGCGACGCGTCTCGGATTCATACGTCTGCCTACCCTGCGGAAGGACCATCTCCTGTGCGCGCCGACGAGACGGCACACGATCCAACGAGCAGTTCCGATGAGCCGATCGCGATCGTCGGAGTGTCCTGCCGACTCCCCCAGGCGCCGAATCCGGAGGCGTTCTGGCGGTTGCTCCGGGACGGGGTGGACGCACTGACGCCCGTGCCCGAGGGCCGGTGGGACATCGAGCCGGGAGATGACGCGGGTGTCCGGCGCGGTGGATTCCTCGACGCGGTCGCCGAGTTCGACGCGGGCTTTTTCGGGATCTCGCCCCGCGAGGCCGTCGCCATGGATCCCCAGCAGCGGTTGACGCTGGAGCTGGCGTGGGAGGCGCTCGAAGACGGGGGCATCCTCCCCGCGTCCCTGGCCGGTAGCCGGACGGCGGTCTTCGTCGGGGCGACAGGGGATGAGTACGCCCGGCTGCTGGATCGGCGGGGAACCGCCGCCATCTCCCAGCACACCCTGACGGGGCTGAACCGGGGCCTCATCGCCAACCGCGTGTCGTACGCCCTGGGGTTGCGGGGCCCCAGCATGACGGTGGACGCCGCGCAGGCCTCGTCCCTGGTCGCCGTCCATCTGGCGGTCGAGAGCCTGCGGAGCGGGGAGTCGGCTCTCGCGCTGGTGGGCGGGGTGAACCTCGGCATCCTGCCGGAGGGGACCCTGGCCGCGGCGAGGTTCGGCGGCCTGTCCGCGGATGGCCGTTGTTTCACCTTCGACGCCCGCGCCAACGGGTTCGTACGCGGCGAGGGCGGGGTCGTCGTCGTGCTCAAGCCGCTGGCCCGCGCGTTGGCGGACGAGGACCGGATCTACTGCGTGATCCGGGGCAGCGCGGTGAACAACGACGGTGCCACCGGCGGGCTGACCGTGCCCGACGCCGACGCCCAGGCGGACGTGGTGCGGCGCGCGTGCGCGCGGGCCGGTGTCTCGCCCGTGCAGGTGCAGTACGTGGAGTTGCACGGCACCGGGACCAGGCGTGGCGATCCGATCGAGGCCGCCGCCCTCGGTTCGGCGGTAGGCGCCTTTCACCCGGCGGACAGCCCGCTCGTCGTCGGGTCCGTCAAGACGAATGTCGGTCATCTGGAGGCGGCCGCCGGAATCGTGGGCCTGCTCAAAGTCGCGCTGAGCATCGAGGCGCGGACGTTGCCGGCGAGCTTGAACTTCACATCGCCTTCTCCGGCCATCCCGCTCGACGAACTGAACCTGCGCGTGCGGACGGCTTCGGGTCCCTGGCCTCATCCGGATCGGCCCCTGATCGCCGGTGTCAGCTCGTTCGGGATGGGGGGCAGCAACGCGCATGTGATCGTGGAGGAGGCGCCGCCGGTCGCCGAGCCCTCGTCGGCCGGCCTCGTGGAGGACCCCGGCGGCCCGGAGGTGGTGCCCTGGGTGGTCTCGGGCCGCTCGGAGGCGGCGTTGGCCGCGCAGGCCGCCCGGCTGGTGGAGCGCGTCGAGGCCGATCCCGGGCTGCGTCCGGTGGATTTGGGCTACAGCCTCGCGACCACGCGCACCGCCTTCGAGCATCGGGCGGTGGTGCTGGGGAGCGAGCGCGGCGACCTTCTCCGGGGCCTGACCGCGCTGGCCGGGGACACCGCGACGCCCAACCTGGTGCGGGGCACGCCCGTGCCCGGCAGGACCGTGTTCGTCTTCCCCGGCCAGGGGTCCCAGTGGGCCGGCATGGCCGTCGAACTCTCCGAAGCCTCCGCCGTGTTCGCCGGGGCGCTCGACGAGTGCGCCGAGGCACTGGCTCCGCATGTTCGCTGGAACCTCGGCGAGGCGCTCCGTGATCCCGCCGCTCTCCGGTCCGTCGAGGTCGTGCAGCCCGCCCTGTTCGCGGTGATGGTCTCCCTCGCCCGGCACTGGGAGGCGCACGGGGTGCGCCCCGAGGCCGTGGTCGGGCATTCCCAGGGTGAGATCGCCGCGGCCTGCGTCGCCGGTGCGGTGAGCCTGGCGGACGCCGCCCGGATCGTGGCCCTGCGCAGCCGGGCCCTCACCCGCCTCGCCGGTACGGGCGGGATGGCGTTCCTGGGGCTCCCCGCCGACGAGGTCCGCGGCGAGTTGGCCGGTCGGCGCGGGCGTCTGGCCGTCGCCGCCGTCAACGGCCCCGCCGCGACCGTCGTGTCCGGAGACGCCGACGCCGTCGCCGGGATGGTGGCGGACCTGCAGGCCAGGGGAGTCCACGCGCGGGTCATCGCGGTCGACTACGCCTCCCACTGCGCACATGTGGAGGTGCTGCGGGAGCCGATCCTCGACGGGCTCGGTTCGATCAAGTCGTCTTCCGGCCGGGTCCCTTTCCATTCGACCGTCACCGGCGAGGTCATGGATACCGCCGGGCTCGACGCCGGCTACTGGTATCGGAACCTTCGCCGGCCGGTCGACTTCGAACGCGCGGTTCGCGGTCTGCTGGCCGCGGGATACCACCGCTTCATCGAGATCAGCCCGCACCCCGTACTGACCACCGCGATCATGGACACGGCCGCCGACGCGGATTCCCCTGTCGCCGTCATCGACTCGCTGCGTCGCGACGACGGCGGCTCCGCCCGCTTCCGGACCTCACTCGCCCACGCTCACGTCAGCGGCGCACCGGTCGACTGGACCACCACACTCACCGCCGGCCGGCGGGTCCACCTGCCGACCTATGCCTTCCAGCGTCGGTCGTACTGGCCCGGCGAGGCGGCGCGGCCCGTCCGCGCCGTGGCCGCGGAGAACGGGGCCGCGGAGAACGGGGCCGGCGAGTCCCGGCCGGTCGATCGGACGCCGGGCGTTCCCAGGACGGAGACCTCGTCGCTCTCCGGCAGGCTGACCGCGGCGAACACGGAGGAGCGGCCGCGGGTCCTGCTGGAGTTCGTGCGGGCACACGCCGCGGCGGTCATGGGCCATGCCGGTCCGGACGCCGTCGAGCCCGGGCGGATGTTCAAGGACCTGGGGTTCGACTCGCTCATGGCGGTCGAACTCGGCAACAGGCTGACCGACGCGGCCGGGTTGCGACGCGATGCCACGCTCGTCTACGCCCACCCCACCCCCGAAGCGCTCGCCCGCCACCTCGGTGAGGCGGTGTGGGGCGACGGCCGCACGGGAGCGGCGCGCGAGGAGGACGCGGAGGTCAGAGCCGGCGAACCGATCGCGATCATCGGAATGGCCTGCCGTTATCCGGGCGGTGTCGGTTCACCGGAGGACCTGTGGCGGCTGGTGGCGGACGAGGTCGACGCGACGGGGCCGTTCCCGACCGACCGAGGATGGGACCTGAGCCGGCTGTACGACCCGCGGCCGGGAGTGCCGGGCCGGACCTACGTCCGGCGAGGCGGTTTCCTCGACGCCGCCGCCTTCGACGCCGACTTCTTCGGGATCGGCCCCCGCGAGGCCGCCGCGATGGATCCCCAGCAGCGGCTGCTGCTGGAGGTCGCCTGGGAGGCGTTCGAACGGCCCGGCATCGATCCGGCCACGCTGCGCGGCGCCCCCGTCGGGGTGTTCGTCGGCGCCGGAGCCCAGGAGTACGGCCCGCGCCTGTACGAACCGGCGGACGGCCACAACGGCTACCTGCTGACCGGGAACTCGCCCAGCGTCGCGTCCGGGCGGATCGCGCACACGTTCGCCTTCGAAGGCCCGAGCATCACGGTCGACACGGCCTGCTCCTCCTCCCTGGTCGCCATGCACCTCGCAGCCCAGGCCCTGCGTCAGGGCGAATGCTCGATGGCACTGGCCGGTGGTGCCGCCGTCCTGTCCAGCCCCGGATTGTTCGTCGAGTTCAGCATGCAGCGGGGGCTTTCCCACGACGGCCGGTGCAAGCCCTTCGCCGCGGCGGCCGACGGCACCGCCTGGGGGGAGGGCGCCGCTCTCGTGCTCATGGAGCGCCTGTCCGATGCCCGGCGTCTGGGTCACCGGGTGCTCGCGGTGATCCGGGGGTCGGCGGTGAACCAGGACGGCGCGAGCAACGGCCTGACCGCGCCGAACGGGTTGTCACAGCAGCGTGTGATCAGGCAGGCGCTGACGGCCGCCGGGCTCGGCGAAGGCGACGTGGACGCGGTGGAGGCCCACGGCACCGGTACCACCGTGGGCGACCCGATCGAGGCCCAGGCCATCATCGCCACCTATGGCCGGAACCGGCCGGTCGATCGGCCGCTGTGGCTGGGGTCGATGAAGTCCAACATCGGCCACACCCAGGCCGCGGCCGGGGTCGGCGGTGTGATCAAGATGGTCATGGCGATGGAGCGTCGCGTCCTGCCCAAGACCCTGAACGTCGACGAGCCAAGCCCGCACGTCGACTGGGCGGGCGGGGCGGTGTCGCTGCTCACCGAACCGCGGCCGTGGCTCCCGTACGGGCGGCCGCGGCGGGCGGCGGTGTCGTCCTTCGGGATCAGCGGCACGAACGCGCACCTCATCTTGGAGGAGCCGCCGTCGGTCGCCGAACCCACGGCGGCCGACTCCACGGACGCGGGCACGGTGGAGCGTCGCGCGCTGCCCTGGCTCCTGTCGGCGAGGTCCGAGGGGGCGCTGCGCGCGCAGGCCGCTCGACTGGCGGAGTTCGTCCGGGCCGATCCGGAACCGCGGCCGGTCGACGTGGCCTACAGCCTGGCCACCACCCGCGCCGTGTTCGAGCATCGCGCGGCGGTGACGGGAGGCGAACACGCGGACTTCCTCTCCGGCCTGACCGCGCTGGCCGAGGGAGTCGCGGCCCCCAACGTCTCCCGGGGCGTGCCCGCCCACGGCAGGACCGTGTTCGTCTTTCCCGGGCAGGGCTCTCAGTGGGCGGGCATGGCCGTCGAGCTGGCCGAACACTCACCGGTCTTCGCCGAGGCGCTCGCCGAGTGCGCGGACGCCCTGGCTCCGCACGTTCCGTGGGACCTGCACGAGGTGCTCCGCGACGCCGGCGCTCTGGCCCGGGTGGACGTCGTGCAGCCCGCTCTGTTCGCCGTCATGGTGTCCTTGGCCCGGAACTGGGAGGCCCATGGCGTTCGCCCGGACGCGGTCGTCGGCCACTCCCAGGGGGAGATCGCCGCGGCGTGTGTCGCGGGAGCCCTGTCCCTGGCGGACGCCGCACGTGTCGTCGCGCTGCGCAGCCGGGCCCTGACCGCGCTCGCCGGTACCGGCGGCATGGCGTTCCTGGGTGTGCCGGCCGATCGTGTCCGCGAGGAACTGGCCGGTCGGCGAGGGCGTCTGTCGGTGGCCGCGGTCAACGGCCCGGCCGCCACCGTGGTGGCGGGGGACCCGGACGCGGTCGAGGAGATCATGGCCGTCTACCGGGCCAGGGGGGCGCAGGCCCGGAGGGTCGCGGTGGACTACGCCTCGCACTGCCCGCACGTGGAGGCTCTTCGTGAGCCGATCCTCGAAGCGCTCGCCGCGACAGCGCCACGGGCGGGACGGATCCCGTTCTACTCCACCGTCACAGGCGAGGCGCTGGACACCGCGGGACTGGACGCGGGCTACTGGTACCGCAACCTACGCCACGGTGTGGAGTTCGAGCGTACGATCCGCACCCTGATCCAGGATGGACACGACCGTTTCGTCGAGGTCGGCCCGCATCCGGTGCTGACCGGTGCGATCGAGGACACCGCGGCCGACGCGGGAGCCACCGTCGCGGTCATCGAGTCGCTACGCCGCCAGGAGGGCGGGCCGGAGCGGTTCAGCGCCTCGCTCGCCGACGCCTGGGTCAGCGGCGCGCCGGTCGACCGGATACCGGTCCTCGAAGCCGGACGCCGTCGTGGTCTGCCGACGTACGCGTTCCAGCGCCGGTCCTACTGGCTGCCCCCCGCCCTCGGGGCGGGCGACGTGACGAGGGCAGGGGTGGACGCGGCGGACCATCCGTTGCTGGGCGCGGCGGTGGAGATGGCCGACGGCACCGGTGTCGTCTTCACGGGTTCGTTGTCGCGAAGCGCGCATCCGTGGCTGGCCGATCACGCGGTGCTGGGCCGGGTGCTGCTGCCGGGTGCCGCGTTCGCGGAACTGGCTCTGCACGCGGCGGACCGTCTGGGCTGCGGGGGGATCGAGGAGCTGACCCTGGAGGCGCCGCTGGCGGTACCGGATGAGGGCGGGCAGGTGTCCGTCCAACTCCTCATCGCCGGACCCGGCGATGAGGGACGGCGCTCGTTCACGATCCATTCCCGCCGGGGCGGGGCCTCGGCGGACGGGGACCGGTGGACGCGGAACGCCTCCGGAGTGCTGGCACCCCTGATCGCCGGCGAGGGGGAGCACCTGGCGATGTGGCCGCCCGCGGGTGCGACGCCGATGGCGCTCGACGGGGCGTACGAGCGGCTGGCCGAGCGGGGATACGGGTACGGGCCGGCTTTTCAGGGGGTGCACGCGGTCTGGCGGCGGGGCGAGGAGACCTTCGCCGAGGTGCGGCTGCCCGAGCCGGTGGCCGACGACGGCTACGGAATTCACCCGGCGCTGCTGGACGCGGCCCTGCAGACGATCCTGGTGGCCGGCGCGGATGCCGGCGCCGTACGACTGCCGTTCTCCTGGAGCGGGGTGCGCCTGTTCGCCACCGGGGCGCGGACGTTGCGCGTCCGGGTATCCCCTACGTCCGCCGACGCCGTCGGCCTGGTCTGCGCCGACCCCGGCGGGGCGCCGGTCGCGCTGGTGGAGGAGCTCACGCTCCGGCCCGTGCGCGCGGAGCAGCTGGACCTTCTCGACCGTCCCGTTGCCGGTGAGTGGCATGAGGGGACGCACCTGCTCGACTGGACGCCGGTCGACGCGGTCGAGACGCCGCTGAACACCACCTCGACCTGGGTGGTACGGCTCGGCGCCGACGGGCAGGACCGCCCGGGGACGGAGCCGCTCGCCGGCCTTCCGCCCGGTCGACGGTTCGCCGGTCTGGATCAGCTGCGCGCGTGGCTCGACGACCACCCGGTTCCCGCCGGACCTGGCGTGGTGGTCGCCGTGATGGACGCGGGCAAGGACTGGGAGAGCGCCGCCGCGGCCGCCGGCCGTGTCGAGAGCGTGCTGAGCCTGGTGCGGGGCTGGCTCGCCGACGAGCGGTTCGACGGGTCGCGGCTGGTGGTGGTGACACGCGGTGCGGTCGCGGCGTTTGACGGCGAGACTGTCGGCGACGTGCCGGCCGCGGTGTGGGGGCTGGTCCGTACCGCGCAGACCGAGAACCCGCAGCGGCTGGCGCTGATCGACGTGGACGGACGTCAGGCGTCGGACGCCGCGCTGGCGGGTGCGATCGGGACCGTGTCGACGGGAGGCGAGTCCCAGCTCGCGGTTCGTGAGGGGCGGCTGCTGGCGGCACGGGTGGTCCCGTATCCGGCGCGGAGGGGTGCGCTGGTGCCGCCGGGGCGGAGCGGCTGGCGGCTGGAGGTGACCGAGCAGGGCGGACTGGACGCCCTGGCGCTGGTCGACTGCCCGGAGTCGGTCGGCGGGCTGGAGCCCGGGCAGGTCCGTGTCGCGCTGCGGGCGGCCGGGCTGAACTTCCGGGACGTGCTCATCGCGCTGGACATGCTGGCCGACCGCAGGGTGCTCCGGGAGGGGGCCGGAGTCGTCGTCGAGGTCGGCGCGGAGGTCACCGGAGTGCGTCCGGGCGACCGGGTGATGGGGTTGTTCCCGAACGGCGCCGGGCCGGTGACGGTGACGGATCGGCGCCTGGTCGCCCGGATACCGGGAGACTGGTCGTTCGCGCGGGCGGCCGGGGTGCCGGTGGTGTTCCTGACCGCGTTCCACGGGCTTGTGGACCTGGCCGGACTGAAACCGGGGGAATCGCTCCTGGTTCACGCGGGAGCCGGCGGTGTGGGCATGGCGGCGATCCAGCTGGCCCGGCATCTGGGTGCGGAGGTCTACGCGACCGCGAGCGACGGCAAGCGGGACGTCCTGCGCGGCCTCGGGGTGGACGACGGGCGGATCGCCTCCACCCGGGACCTGGCCTTCGCCCGGCGTTTCCTGCGAGCCACCGGGGGACGCGGTGTGGATGTGGTGCTGAACTCACTGGCGCGGGAGTTCGTCGACGCCTCCCTCGACCTGCTGCCCCGCGGGGGCAGTTTCATCGAGATGGGCAAGACCGACCTACGCGACCCCGATGAGATCGCCAAGGCCCATCCCGGCGTCGCCTACCAGGCGTTCGACCTGTTGCGGCTGGAACCCGATCATGTTCAGCGGATGCTCGTGGAGCTGGTCGGGCTGTTCGAGCGGGGAGTGCTCCAGCCGTTGCCGGTGACCTGCTGGGACATCCGGCAGGCTCCGCGGGCCTTCCGGTTCATGAGCCAGGCCCGTCATGTCGGGAAGATCGTGCTCACCGTGCCCGCGCCGTTCGACCCGGAGGGCACGGTTCTGATCACTGGTGGAACCGGGACGCTGGGCTCGTTCGTGGCCCGGCACCTCGTCCGCCGGCACGGCGCCCGCAGGCTCCTGCTGACCAGCCGGCGCGGACCGGACGCCGAAGGGGCCTCGGAACTGGCGGCGGAACTCGGCGCACTCGGCGCGCGGGTGGAGATCGTCGCATGCGACATCGGCGACCGCGATGCCCTGGCCGGCCTGCTCGCCGGACGCGCACTGACCATGGTGGTCCACGCCGCGGGCGTGTTGCGCGACGGCGTCATCGGCTCCCTGACCTCGGAGCGGTTTCAGGAGGTGTGGCGTCCGAAGGCGCAGGCGGCCTGGACCCTGCACGAGCTCACCCGCGATCAGGACCTGACCGCGTTCGTCATGTTCTCCTCGGCCCTCGGTACGCTGGGCGGCCCCGGACAGGCCAACTACGCCGCCGCCAACGCCTACCTCGACGCCCTGGCCCGGCACCGCCACACCCTTGGCCTGCCCGGCCTCTCCCTCGCCTGGGGACTGTGGGAACAGAGCAGCGGCATGACAGGGGGCCTCACCGCCACCGACCTGCGGCGGATGACCCGCTCGGGCCTCAAACCCCTCACCGCCGAGTCCGGGCTCGCCCTGTTCGACAGGGCGTTGTCGACCGGAGATCCGTTCCTGCTGCTCACGGAGTTCGACGGGGCGGCGCTGGTCGCCGCGGCCCGTGAGGGGACCGTGCCGCCGCTGCTGCGGGGGCTGGTCCGCACACCGGCCAGGCGAACCGCCGGTGCCGCCGCTCCGTCAGGCACCGTCTCGCTCGCCGAACAGCTCGCCGGGCTGACCGAGGTCGCCCAGCGCGGCCTGTTGCTCGACATGGTCCGAGATCACGTGGCCGCCACCCTCGGGCACGCCGACTCCGCCGGCGTCGACGTCCGCCGCGCGTTCAAGGAGGTCGGCTTCGACTCCCTGTCCGCGGTCGAACTTCGCAACCGCCTCAACACCGCCACCGGCCTGCGCCTTCCCTCCAGCCTCATCTTCGACCACCCGACTCCGGAGGCGGTCGCGCTCCACCTGCACGCCGCGGTCGCCGGGCCCACCGCCGAGGCCGACCCGGAGGAGAGCGCCGTACGCGCCACGCTCGCCGCCATTCCGCTGTGGAGGCTACGTGAAACCGGACTGATGGAGCAGTTGCTGGCCCTCGCCAACGGTTCACCGGCACACGACACCGTGCGAATTCCGAGCACCGACGACATCGACACCATGGACCCCCGCGACCTTCTAGAACTGGCCCACGACTATTCCTCGTGGCCGGGTGGATCGGAGAGTTGAGATGAAGGCATCCGGCGAAGAACTCGTCGAGGCGCTGCGCCGCTCTCTGAAAGAGATCCAGCGGCTGAAGCAGGCCAGTCAGCGTTCGACCGACCGGGCACGCGAACCGATCGCCATCGTGGGCATCGGTTGCCGTTACCCGGGCGGGGTGCGCTCGGCGCGGGATCTGGGGCGGTTGGTCGCGGACGGGGTGGACGCGCTCGGGGCGTTTCCCGTCAACCGGGAGTGGGACCTCGACGCCCTGTTCCATCCGGATCCTGATCACGCCGGAACCACGTACGCGCGAGAGGGAGGGTTCCTGCACGACGCGGACGGATTCGACGCGGAGTTCTTCGGTATCTCGCCCCGTGAGGCGTTGGGGATGGATCCGCAGCAGCGGCTGCTGCTGGAGGTCGCCTGGGAGACGCTCGAACACGCGGGCATCGACCCGGCCGGCTTGCGCGGCACCGCGACGGGGGTGTTCGTCGGAGCCCTGACCTCCGAGTACGGCCCCCGCCTGCACGAGCCGACCGCGGGCCACGACGGCTACCTGCTGACCGGGAGCACCCTCAGTGTGGCGTCCGGCCGCATCGCGTACACGCTGGGCTTGGAGGGGCCGGCGATCACGGTGGACACCGCGTGCTCCTCCTCGCTGGTGGCGATCCATCTGGCCGTTCAGGCGTTGCGCCGGGATGAGTGCGAGCTGGCGCTGGCCGGCGGCGTCACGGTCATGGCGACCCCGGGGATGTACGTGGAGTTCGCGCGGCAGCGGGGGCTGGCACCCGATGGGCGGTGTAAGTCGTTCGCCGCGGCGGCCGATGGGACCGGCTGGGGCGAGGGCGCCGGGATGCTGCTGCTGGAGAGGTTGTCCGACGCCCGTCGCCTGGGTCACCCGGTGCTGGCGGTGATCCGGGGGACGGCGGTGAACCAGGACGGGGCTTCCAACGGCCTGACGGCTCCCAACGGCCCTTCGCAGCAGCGTGTCATTCGTGCCGCTCTGGCGGAGGCGGGGCTGGCCGCCGCGGAGGTGGACGCGGTGGAGGCGCACGGGACCGGGACCAGGTTGGGTGATCCGATCGAGGCGCAGGCGATCCTCGCCACCTATGGGCAGGACCGGCCGGCTGATCGGCCGTTGTGGCTGGGGTCGCTGAAGTCCAACATCGGTCACACCATGGCCGCCGCCGGCGTGGGCGGTGTGATCAAGATGGTGATGGCGATGGAGCGGGGGGTGTTGCCGAGGACGTTGCATGTGGATGAGCCGAGTCCGCATGTGGACTGGTCCGAGGGGGCGGTGTCGCTGCTGACCGAGGCGCGGGTGTGGCCGGGGGGCGGGCGGCCCAGGCGTGCGGGGGTGTCGTCGTTCGGTATCAGCGGGACGAACGCTCATCTCATCTTGGAGGAGCCGCCGGTCGTCTCGGAGGGGGCGCCGGTCGTCGATGGCCTCGGTGCCGGTGGTGCCGGTGGGGTTTCCGCTGGGTCGTCGTTGGTGGTGTGGCCGCTTTCGGGGCGCAGTGAGGAGGTGTTGCGGGAGCAGGCGCGGCGGTTGGGCGGGTATCTGGCCGATCGTCCGGATACGGATGCGGATGTGGATGCGGTGGCCGTGGCGCATGGGCTGGCGGTCGGGCGGACGCATTTCGCGCATCGGGCGGTGATCGTGGACCCGGCGGTCGGTGATGTCGAGCAGACGACCGAGGCTGTTGGGGCTGTTGCCGAGGGGCGTGTTCATCCGGGTGTGGTGTACGGGCGGGTGAGTGCGCAGGGGCCGGGCAGGACGGTGTTCGTCTTTCCCGGTCAGGGGTCGCAGCAGGCCGGTATGGGCCTGCAGTTGTATGACGCCTTCGAGGTGTTTCGTGATGCTTTGGATGAGTGTGATCGGGTGTTGGGTGCGCATACCGGTTGGTCGGTGGTGCAGGTGTTGCGGGGGGGTGCGGGGGCGCCGGCGTTGGTGGG
>NZ_JBFAOJ010000059.1:0-60803 GCF_040675205.1 Streptosporangium sp. NPDC049644
GCCAGGTCCGACCGGGTACGGACACCCGGCCGGACCTGGCCCGGCGCCCGCAGAGGGCCGCCGCCCTCGTCGTCCATCTGGAGTCGAGGGGAGCACGGGTGGCAGTCTCCGGTTGACGACGGCGATCTGTTCAGGACGTCGCCTCAGGAGGTCGCCGAGAACCCGCCGTCACCGCCCGCGATCAGCCGGCCCGGATTTCCCGGGTGACGACCATGGGACGTGGTCTCAGCCGGTCCGAGGCGCTGGGATCGTCACGACGCCTTCTCCGCGGGGAGCCCTCTTTCGGAGAGCACGGCGTACTGCCCGCGGAAGTAGAGCAGCGGGCCCGTCTCCCGTGGCTCGTATCCGATGTCGAGCACGTTGCACAGCACGATGACGTGGTCACCGGAGTCGAACTCCGTCTCGATCCCGCATTCGATCCAGGCGAGCGCTCCGTCGACGATCGGATCGCCGGTGTTGGGAGAGTGGTGCCAGGCGATGCCCGCCCATTTGTCGCAGCCCGAGCGGGCGAAGGAGCGGCTCACCGGCTCCTGGTCCGCGCTCAGCACGTTGACGCAGCACGTGGTGGCCGTGCGGACGAGCGGGAAGGTCGACGACGTCTTCGCGACGGAGAACGCGACCAGCGGGGGATCGATCGAGACGCTGAAGAACGACTGACAGGTGAAGCCGATCGGTGTGTCGTTCTCCATGGCGGAGATGACCGTGATCCCTGAGCAGAAGTTCCCCATGACGGTGCGGAAGTGACGCGCGAAGCCGGTGTTCACGGTGCCGGTGGTCACTTCGCCACCTCCATCTCGGCCGCGGAGAGCCCACGACCCAGCAGGGCGCTGAGGTTCTCCCTGGCCCATCCGTCGATCACCGCGTCGAAGCGAGGCATGTCGCTCATCGAGAAGTACAACCCGCGGGTGGGAACCGAGGCGCCGAGTTCGACGAGGAGAGGACGGAGGGTGAACTCCACGGCGAGCGCGTGCTGAGGTGCGCTCGCGGTGAGAATCGGAACGGCCCGCACACCCGCGAGAGCGTTGTTGGGGTAGCGGTCCAGGAACGACTTGAGCAGTCCTGTGTAGGAGGCCTTGTAGGTGGGGCTCGCGACCACGACTATGTCGCTGGTTCTGACCGCCTGTGACAGCTCGTTCATCTCATCGTCCGGCCACTGGAAGATGCGGTCGGCATAGTCGATGAGATCGATGACGACCTTCTTTTCGGCGTCGAGGTGCTCGACCACGCGGTCGGCGAGGGCCTCGGCAATGACGAAGGTGCGCGAGCGAGGTTTGGGGTTGCCGACAACAACAGAGACTTGAGTCATCGCTATTCCTGACCGAATCCGTGCAGGCGCAATCGGATGATGAATCACCTGCGATTGGTACGAATGCAGCGGTCCACGGTCTTTTGTCGTAGCGCCAGCCCAACATCTTATGTCGGGGTATGCATGATTTAATAACCTATTTATTAACATCATATAAACTGTCTGTTTCATCTGTGTTACGGTCATTAGGTTAAGGCACTTATCGTCGGTACCGCTGCGCGTGGCCGGTCTTCTGGGGGCAGGGGGCGGACGTACGCCTGGATCACCCGGACGTGATCCTCGCCGAGCCGCCGATCCCGGGCGCCACCTCCTGTGAGTACTCCTTGATCATCACGCTGACGCTCCCGTTTCGCGGGACACTGGGACACTGGGACACGACGACCGTAGAACCTGATGCATGCTTGAGGTCAAGGTGGAATGCCGACCCGCCCGCGTTGACGCAGCGCATATGGGCCCCCGACACGACCTACCCGAGTAAGCCTCCGAAGTCTGGTCATCGGATGATGGGCCGGCTGGTGCCGTCTCTCGATTGCCGGAGTGATGGCGCGGCCGTTGCGGCGAGGTACGGTTCGACCGGTTGGCGGGGCCCCGCGCGCCCGTCGTCAGCCGCGGCGGCGCGGCCCTGGCCGTGGTCCGCTTCCACGCCAAGACGGTGAAGGTGCTGTTCGGGACACTCAAGAAGTGTGTCCGTTCGACTTCTCCCTAGTCAGGTGACCCTGAGTGCGGAGACGTGGTGGAGCAGCCGTGGGTGACGAAGTAGATCTCCATGGAGATCGACCCGTTCGGGGCTGAGAGGTCGTGGAAGTTCCGGGTCACCGCCGCTCCGAAGATGCGCGGGTACGCCTCGCGGATGGCCGTGTTGACCCGGGTGGCCAGCTGGACGCCGCCTCGGGCGCCGCCGTCGGAGTCGGAGCCGAAGGTCAGCACCATGCCGACGCGCCGCCCGGCCAGGTTCTCCCGGTGCCTGCGCAGTTCCTGGCGGACCTGTGCGGCCAGTACGACGTCACCGGCGCCGGGGGTGACCCGGAACGAGAGCGTGACCGGTTTCGCCCGGACACCTCCGACGAGGCCGGTGCAGGGGGACGGCGAAGGGCCGGGCTTTTCTGCGGGGTCCTTCTCGGCCGGGCTCTTCTCCTCCTTGGGATCTTCGGTCCGGAGCTCTCCTCCCGAGGTTCCCTCCTCCGGAGGCTTCTCGGCTGAAAGCCCTTCGGCTGAGGACTCTTCTGGGGACTCCTCAGCCGGACGCCCCTCCGGCGGGGACTCTTCGGTCGGGGGCCGGGTGGAGTCGGGCAGGGGCTGGGAGGGGTCCGGTTGGAACCGAGCGCTGTTCGTCACGAGATCGGTGGGTGAGGGGGGCGGCGCCTGCGCGCCCAGCATGATGATCGTGAGTCCGAGCAGCAGGTCGGCGAAGAGCCAACCGGCCAGCAGGGTCGTGGTGGAGGTTCTTCGGCGGGAGGTCATTGCGAGGTTCGGGCTCTCTGGCGTGAGTCCGGCCCGTCGTCGCCGCTGTCGTCTGTCCCGCCGTTGCCGGTGGCCTGGTCGTGGTCGCCGCCGTCGGCTCGGCCGCCTCCGCCGTCCCCGCCTTCACTGTCCCCGCCGCCGTCGGGGCCCTCGCCCTTGCCGCTGTCCTCGCCGTTCCCACCGCTCCTGCCGGGACCGCCCTCCTTGCCGGGACCGCCCGCCGGGAGAGTCCAGAGGCCGTCGGCCGGAAGCCGCAGCCGGGTGCTCGCCCGCTCCGAGCCGGTCACCTCGCGCTCGGCGAGCTCCCTCGACGGCAGGTCGGCCAGCGCGCTCGCGAGCGCGCTGGGAAGCCGGTCGAGCGCCTCCCGCGTCCGCTCCAGCAGGGTGACCGTCTCGATGGTGGTGTCGACCCGGGAGGCATGGGTCCCGGCGACGGCGGACCAGCTCTCCAGGGCCTCCCGGATCTCCGTACCGGCGCCCTCGAAGGTCCGGTGAAGCTCCCTGGCCGTGCCCGCGATGGTGTCGGTGACCCGTGCGCCGAGCAGGTCGACCGCCTTCTCCGTCGAGGAGCCGACCGAATCGATCGAGATGGCCGCGCGGTCGACGGCATGGCCGATGCCCGCCGTCACGCCGACCAGCTCGTTGATCCGGAGATTCAGACCGGAGACGCTGCCCTGGACCGACGTGATGGATCGTACGAGTTCGTCGTTGAACGCCTGGCGCATGTCGAGGGTGGTCCGGGAGATGGTCGTCGACAACTGGTTCCCGACATCGGTGACGGCCCGGCCGGCCGTGGATCCCGCGGTGTCGATCACGGCCGAGAACCGGGCCACCGCCGCGGCGAGGTCGTCACAGGTGCTGTTGACGGCGGCCAGGTGCCCGCCCAGGTGCTCGACGGCGTCGCGCACGTCGATCGCGCTACCGGCCAGCGCGTCCGTGGTCTTACGGGTGGCCTCCAGGGTCAGGGTGAGCGCCTCGACCAGCTCGGTGTGCACCTTGCGCGCCGTGGTCCCGACGAAGCCGATGTCGGCCGCAGCCCTGTTGAGCTCGGCCCCGAACCGCTCCGGCGCGGAGAGCCGTACCTGACCGAGTACCAGGCTCGCCTCGGTCAGCGCCCCGCGGAGCCGGACGCGGAGGGCACGGAGCTCCCGCTCCGAGGCGTCCTCCCTGCTGTTCCGCGTGATGTTCTCGAACACGGTCCAGCAGATGAGGCAGAAGATGGCCGCGAGGGTGCAGAGCGCGATGTTGTCGAACTTGAAGAACCCGGGCAACCGGCCGTCGAAGCCCTGCTGCCACATCTCCAGGAAGGGCCGCCGGGCCGCCTCCAGGCCACCGGCCGCGAGGACGTCGCCGTAGGCGCCGGTGGCCATCATCAGGCCGAGCCAGGTGATGAAGATCGGTACGAAGACGAGGGCGGGACCGACGGCGCCGCTGAGCCCCCGCCGCCATCCCGGCCTCCTCGGCGAGGACGTGCTCTCCGCCGGTTCCCCGTCCACCAGGATGGTGTCGTCGGGGGAGAAGGCGGCGAACAGGTCGACCTCGCACCAGTGTCCGGCCATGTCGGGATCGGCGACCGCGTCCGCGAGATCACGTAGCTGGTCCTGACGGGCCGCCAGGTGGGGATGATCGGCAAGCTCGCGAAGCTCGCCGGCGAGCTCCAGATCCGTCACGGACAACCGACATCCTCTCCTGATGGCGCTGAGCGCCTTTTCGGCAATCCGGATGGACCGATTCACGCCTCCGGGAGGCGTGATCATTTTGGCATATGGCGCGCATGTCGGCGGAAGGAACGGGCCGACGACGGCGGACACGGACGATGCCGTGCGGCCCGGTGGGTCACAGGGCGGCCCGAACTCGAGCGGGCCGTCACCCTGGCCTGCGAGACGTGCGCCTCCGGCGTCGCGGTCACCCTGGTCGTCCACGAGCACAAGCGGCTCGGCCGCGGCCTCGCGCCGGCCGAACCCGCCGAACAACCGCGCGCCTGCGACGTCGGCCTGGAGTTCCCCCACCCCGTTGCGCGGCGTACGAGCTGACATTGCGCCAAGCGGATCAAGGGCTCGGATCACAAATAGTACGGACTTTTCGTTCCATGTCGCCGTACCTCTAGGCAGGCTGCCCTTGGGTGTGGAAACGTTTCGGCGCCGCACCCGGATCGTCGATTGCGTGTGAACGTGGTCGCCTCCTGACCTCGCCGGGTGGGCGTTGGAAAGGTGCACAGAGCGAGATGGCGGGACGCAAGGCGCTGCTGGTGGGGACGCTACCTGGAGAGACCGCCGAGGAGGCGATGCGGGGGGCTCTGGAGCGGCTCGGGCCGCACCTGCGGCAGCTTCCGGACGGAGAGACCGGCGATCGGCGGATCTGGGTCGTTGGGCTGATCATGAGTCTGCTTGGGCATCCGGACCTGGAAGTCGCCCGCGAAGGGGACTGGTCGGACTACAAGCATCAGCGCAACTACCGCGTCCGGCGCGGGCACAGGTTACGCGGGGACGGCCTCGATTTGGGCTATCTGCGCTGGTACGAGATCAACCGACCGGTGTTCGACAAGCTCGTTGAGGGTGACCTTGCGTTCCAGGTCGGCGTCCCCGGTGATTTGGACATGACGATGTTCACCCTCGGACCGACCCGGATCGCCGGAAACCGGCAGCCCTTCCGCGAGGCCACCGTCCGTGACATCGCGGCGATCCACGCGAAGTCGCCGTCCGACGTCGTGTTCCAGCTGGAGGTCCCGGTGGAGACGGTCTTCGTGGCGAAGGCCGGTCCGCTCGGCGGCGTCGCCGCCGCCCGCCTCGCCGCCGGTCTGCACCGCACCGTCCGCGACGCGCCGACCGGCACCCGCTTCGGCATCCATCTCTGCCTCGGCGACCTCGGCCACAAGGCACTCAGCCGCCTCTCCTCGACCCGTCCACTGGTACGGCTGGCCAACGCGATCGCCGACGGGTGGCCGAGCGGGCGCACGCTGGAGTACGTCCACGCACCCCTCGCCGCCGGCGACGAACCGCCGGTCACCGCCACCCACTTCTACCAGCCGCTCACCGGCCTGCGGCTGCCCTCCACCACCCGGTTCGTTGCCGGTTTCCTGCACGAGAACCGAACCGTCGACGACCAGCGCCGCCTCCTCAACACGATCGAGAAGGCCGTCGGCGGCACCGTCGATGTGGCCGCGGCCTGCGGCCTCGGCCGCCGCAGCGACACCGCCGCGTACGCCACCATGGACCAGGCCCGCGCTCTGTGCGAGACCGAATAACCGCGGACCATACCTTGCAGAGGACCCTTGATCGTGTTCGCGGCCTTCTCCCCGGGCGGACCCGGGGGAAGTACCGCCGGACTCAATCGGCGGGTGAACGCGATCCTTCGGGCCGGTCGGCCGTGAGCATCAACGGGGTGCCGACCCCGTTCTGGGAGGCCGCCTCGGCGAGGAAGGCGGCCAGCCAGCCCAGCGCGTCCAACGACCACTCGGTGAGCACGCCGCGGAATGTGGCCCGGCGCCGGGCGGGCCCGCGCCACAGCTCGTCGATGACGGGGGATTCCAGGACCGTGCCGTCGTCGGTCAGATCGTCGGTCAGATCGTCGGTCAGGGAGACCGAGTCGCACGCGAAGACGTCCTGGGTGAAACCCCGCATCCACCGGAGCATCCCGGGCGCCGCCGAGCGGACGGACGACTCCTGCCCGCCGTCCAACGTCACCCGCACCGGTGTTCTCCACCGCGGGTCACCGTCGGCGAACCAGCCGGCGTCCTGGAGCAGGGGTGTCACGGCTCTCGCCCGCGTCGAGGCGTCGAGGCTCTGCACCGGCAGCAGGAGCTGAACCGCGCGCAGGCGCGGAGCGCCGATACGCGCCACCACGTCGCCCGCACACGAGAGGAACGGCTGGACCGGCAACGGCCGGCCGTCGGGAACCGGCTCGGTCAACGACACCTGGAACCACGCGACGCGTGACGCTTCCGGGCCCTGCCCGGCGTCGTTCATCCCCCACAGGCCGCCGGACGCGTTCTCGACGGCCTCGGTGAGCCATCCCAGCGCGGACGACCTCGCGACGAACAGGCTGTACGCGTCCGAGGAGGCGACGCGAGGATCTCGCCACGGATGCAACGCCAGCTCGCCGTGCAGAGCCGCGAACATGGTGCTGTCGGGTCTGATGCTCACGTCGCCTCTTCCGCTATCGCCTGCAGTAGATGTTCCGGCTCGGTGTGTAGAGCTTGCCCGGGTCGTCGGGCAGGCCGACCAGGTCCACATCGACGACGCTACGCCATCCCGTCAGGCTGTTGCTGTTGCATCCACCGCGTCCGGTCGCGCGGTTGCCGGCGCCGCCGCCGGACCGCACTGTCGCACTGCCCGCCGTGCCGGCGTTCCGCCAGCTGCCGTCGGAGTAGTACTGCTGCAACTGCACGGTGACGACCGCCAGGGTGGCGTTGCAGTTGCCGTTGACCCACCAGCCGTGCCCGGAGGCCTCGAAGGCGGACGAGGAGACGTGGACGTAGTCCCCCGCGGTGTTGAAGACGCACAGCGCCCGGGTGTTCGTCGCGGAGCCGGTGTTCTCCAGTTTCGCCTCGCCCCCTGCCGGAGCCCGGCCGGTATCGGGGGCCGGGGCGGGGGTGGGAGGGGGAGCGAGGACGGACGCCGACGGAACCGCGATCGCCGCGGTCTGCGACATCCCGAGGAGCGCCGCGCTTACGATGCCGGCCGTCATGGAGACCTTGCGGAGTGATTGACGCATGATCGTACCTCCGTGCTGAGTCGAGTCGAGCAGGGGCAGGGACCGTTGTGCGCACTTTTTCTGGCGGTTGGAAATGCGCGCGGTGCTGATCTCACGTGATGGCGCCAGACATTGGTAAACGTGTCATTCTCGCTCTGCCATGTCAACGGAAAAAGAATTATTGGCAGTGTTTCATTGGCTGCCTGACCTGTGATTATCCCCATAAAGTGAGCAATTCGCCGAATAATTATTTATTTCCTACTAAAATCCATCAAGGGTCTCATGTTTCCATGGGTGGTAATGTGCGACAAAGCTCAGGAAGGCGAGCGCGGTATGGAGTCGCCTCGCTGGGGGAAGAGCGGTAGGTCGTGGTCACTCGTCTGATGCGGGCGGCGCCGTCATCGAGTCCGTCGGGGGCAGATGTCCCGGAAGGGCTCGCCCGAGGGGAGGTAGTGCCGCCACTCCGCCTCGGTGAGGGAGCGGCCCGTGATGGCGCAGAGTGCAGGCGACGGCTCCGCGGGGAGGCCCACCTTCCACAGCCGGACGATCCGGTCGTTGCCGCCGGTGGCCAGAACGGTGCCGTCCGGGCTGAACGCCACGGCGCCGACGTACTCGCTGTGTCCGCTGAGCGGGGCGCCGATCTGCCTCCGCGTCGCGGTGTCCCACAACCGGACCGTGTGATCCTCGCTGCCGGTGGCCAGGACGGTGCCGTCCGGGCTGAACGCCATGCTGCCGATGCCGTCGGTGTGGCCTTCGAGCGGGTCGCCGATCGCCTGCCGGGTGGTCGTGTCCCAGAGTCGTACGGTGCGATCCTGGCTGCCGGTGGCCAGGATCCTGCCGTTCCGGCTGAAGGTCAGCGTCTCGATGTTGGTGTGGAAGCCGTGGATCGGCTCGCTGGTCGCCTGCCGGGTGGCCGTGTTCCATAGCTGGAAGGTCTGGCGGTTCGCGATGGCCAGCATCGTGCCGTCCCGGTTGAGAGCCAGCACGCTGCCGTAACCGTCGGGGATGTCGAGCGGGTCGCCGATGGGTTTCCGGGTGGAGGTGTTCCACCGCCGGACGGTGTCGCCGTCGCCGGTGGTCAGGACGGCACCGTCCGGGCTGAAGGCCATGACGCCGACGCTGCCGGTGTGGCTTTCGAGCGGGTCGCCGAGCTGCTTCCCCGTCGCGGTGTCCCACAGCCGGACAGTATGGTCGTCGCCGCCGGTGGCCAGCATCCCGCCGTCCGGGCTGAAGGTCACCGCCCGGAGTAAGCCGGTATGACCTACCAGCGGATCACCGATGGGCTTCCGGGTGGAGGTGTTCCACAGCCGGATCGTATGGTCGTCGCCGCCGGTGGCCAGCATCCCGCCGTCCGGGCTGAAGGCCACTGCCCGGACGGGGGCGGTGTGGCCTCCGAGCGGATCGTCGATCGGCCGATGGGCGGTGATGTCCCACACCCGGGTGGTGCCGTCGTCGCCGCCGGTGGCCAGAGTGGTGCCGTCGGAGCCGAACGCCACCGCCCGGAGGTAGTCGGTATGGCCCCTGAGCGGATCGCCGATCGACCGATGCGTGGCCGTGCTCCACAGCTGGACGTTGTTCCTGGAGCTGCCGGTGGCCAGTATCCCGCCGTCCGGGCTGAACGCCACCGCCGACGCCAGGCCACTCTGCCCTTCGAGCCTGAGCGGGTCACCGATCTGCTTACGGGTGGACACGTTCCACAGCCGGGCGGTGTTGTCGCCACCGCCGGTGGCCAGCGCCGTGCCGTCCGGACTGAACGTCATCGCGACGACGATGGAGGTGTGCCCCAGCAGCAGGGCGACTTGCCTCCTGGTGGCCGTGTCCCACAACCAGACCTTGCCGTCGAACGCGCCGCTGGTGGCCAGCGTCGCACCGTCCGGGCTGAAGGCCATCATCCGGGTGGTGTCGTCGTAGCCGGTCAGATCGCCGATCTGTTTCCCGGTGGTCGTGTTCCAGAGCCGGATGGTCCGAGGGGTACCACCGAGGGCGAAGGCCAGGATCGTGCCGTCCCGGTTGAGCGCCACTGCCCCGGGCCGGCCGACGGGCGCTTTGAACGGGTCGCCGACCGGCCGGTGGGTGCGAAGATCCCATCGCCAGACGGCGCCTTGGCGATCCGCGGTGACCAGCGTGCCGTCCGGGCCGAACGTCATCGCCGAGACGGGGTGGGCATGGCCCTTGAGCGGATCGCCGACCTGCTTCCTGGTGACCGTGTCCCAGAGCCGGACGGTGCCGTCCTCGTTGCCGGTGACCAGCGTCGTACCGTCCGGGCCGAAGCCCAGCTTGACGACGGAACCGGTGTGGCTGTTCAGGATCGCCCTGATACCGGTGGCCAGGGTGGCGATCATGCCGTGGCGGGCCTCGTCGGTGTGGGCGAAGTGCCAGGCGGTGGCGGACAGCAGCCCGGACAGGGTCGGGTCGTCGTCGCCGATCCGGTCGCTGTGCGCCCACAGCAGCCGGGAGACGACCTCCCTGCGCTGGCCTTCGGCCCTGGTCTGTGCCCTGACGGCTGTGTCGGCCGCGTTGACGGCGACCACGGCCGCGGCCGAGGCGACCAGTGCCATGAGGGCCAGGGCGCCGACCGCCAGGCGGGCAAGGCGCCTGCGCCGGATGGCGACCTGTTCGGCGTGGACGGCGGCCCGGTCCGCGGCGGCGAGGAACTCGACGGCGACGGCGGTCAGCGGCGGATGGCGCGGTGGACCTGCCTGCCGACGGTCGCGGATCTGGCGCAGGGCGGCCAGGCGACTGCCCCGGTAGAGAAACGAGGGGTCGCGGCCGTTGCGCTCCCAGTCCCCGGCGTCCTCGCGCAGCTGCCCGTACAGGATCTGGTCGTCACGGTCGGCCCGCAGCCAGCCGGACAGCCGAGGCCAGGCCGTCAGCAGCAGGTCATGAGCGAGCTCGACGCTGTCACCGTCGATGACCAGGAGGCGCTGGCCGGTGAGGACCTCCAGCACCGCGTCCAGGTCGCCGATCTCGGCGGCCAGGCGACCGGCGTACAGCTCGCCGCGGGTCGCCCGGTGCCGCGCGACCTGCCCGTCACCGGTGACGACCGCCAACTGCCGGCAGAGCTGCCGGGCCAGGACCTGCTGGGTGCCGGTGAGCCGTTGGTAGGCGGCCTCGGCACCGGTCTGCACCGCGTGGGCGATACCGCCGGCGGCGCCGTAGCCGCTCAGGGTCAACCGGTCGCCCGTACGCCGCTGCCAGGTCAGCAGCATCGCCTGTGACAGCAGCGGCAGTGCTCCCGCCCCGGGCCCCTCAACGGGGACGGCGGTTCCCGCCCCGCGGCCGGGCGCGGTGAGGGTGCGCAGGTCACCCAGAACCAGTTCGGCCAGACCGTCCTCCAGGCGCAGGCCGGCGCGTCCGGCCGGGCCGGTGATCGCCCGGCGCAGCTCGGAGTCGCTCATCGGGGCCAGGGTGAACGGCCCGGCGCGCAGTGCGTCGACCAGGGGAGGAAAGGACGCGCACCGGTCCCAGAAGTCCCCGCGCACGCCGACCAGGACCAACGCCGCCGGCTGCCGGGCGGGTCCGACGGGGGTCTCGGCGGCGGACCGCAGCGCGGTGACGAACGCCCGCGCCGCACCGGCATCGATCTCCCACCGGTTCTCCGGACCGTCCACGCTCGTCGCCGTCGCCGTGCCCGTGTCCGTCGCCGGGAGCGTGAAGATCTCCTCGAACTGGTCGACGACCACCAGCAGCCGGGCCTGCCGTACCTCCGCCCCGGTGGGCGAATCCGTTCGTGCCAGTACCGCCTGGCGGAATATCAGGTGGGCCTGGTCCGGGTGGCTCGCCAGGCTCTGGCGGACCGCCGGTGGATCCGCTCCGGTCAGCGCGGACAACTGGAGCGCCAGCTCGGTCAGTGGATCGGCGGTGGGCGTCATGACCAGGCGCGGCCAGTGCGCGCTCCCCGGTGCCTCGGCCAGCAGACCACCGGCCAGGTACGGCAGTAGCCCGGCTCGCAGCAGCGAGGACTTGCCCGCCCCGGACGGCCCGGTGACCACCAGCATGCCCAGCCCGTCCAGCCGGGTGGCCAGCATCCGCGCCAGCTGGGCGGTGACCTGCTCGCGACCGTAGAACACCTCCGCGTCGGCTTCCCCGAACGGGGCCAGGCCCCGGTACGGGCTGCCCGTCCAGAGCTGCTCCACCTGAGGGGAGGCCGGGTGATGGTGCTGGTGATCATGGTAGGCGACCGTGCCGGCGACCGGGCCGTGGAAGGTGTTGTCGTGGAACTCCACGTGGTCCCCGGCGTACCGGCTCTCACCGCTCTCTCCGGCGTCCGGATCAGGCTGAGCCATCGTTACCCGGGCCGTTCACGCTCTTGCCGATGACGGGGCCGTGGAAGGTGTCGCCGTGGAACTCCATGTGGTCCCCGCCGTACTGGCGAGCGACCTCGGAACGCGGCCCGTCAGGCCCGTCAGGTTCGGCGGGTTCGGCGGGGGAAGCCGGCGCTTCACCATGCCGGACCCCCGGCCCGGGGAGGGACGGCGCGATGCCGGTGACCACGCCGGGCGGAGACGTGACCCCGTGATCGACAGGCGCGTGCCCGGCCTGGTGGCGCAGCCCGTACACCGAGACGCCGAGCCCGGCCAGGCCGACGAAGACCCCCAGCACGCTGGCCAGCCGATCGGCCTGCTCCAGGCCGATCACTATGAAGACCGCGCCCAGCACCCCCAGAACGGCCCCCGCCCCGGCCATGGCGACTCCCACGCGGAACTTCCGCCGCATCGTCATGCTGTCATCGTGAAGCCAGAGACCCCTGCTGAAAAGCGAATCGGCCCAACCGGAGCCGCGCGACGGCCGAACATCTGCTCTACGACTCACACCATGCGAACCGCCGGGGCGCTCCTCGCCTTCTCCTGCTCCGTATTTGTCGTGGAAACGGGAAGGTCTGCCACCTCGCGATTGAAGTAGGACATCACATCTTCACCGGCCTCGTAGAGGCTTTTGAGGTATTTTTTCCAACATGCGGTGTGAGCGGCGTCTCGACCACGCGTACCCGGTGGAAGAAGGAACCGCGGCGTTCGTCCTCCCGGGTGACCGCGAGCAGGTCCTCTCGCCTTTCGTCGAGAAGCCGCAGCGCTTCCTTCCGGTCGCCCCGGCGAAACGCGTCACGGCTGGGACTGCCCTGTTCCGCGAACGGCGCCCTGGGCAAACGCCCCGGATGAAGGGGCGCGGGCTCCGCGGAACTGCCCTCCGTAACGCCCTGCATCAAGCGGTTTGCTGCCGGGTGGTTCACAGCAGCCGTCTCTGCACGACGTCGGCGATGACCGTGGTCACCACCTTGCCGACGGCCCTGGCCTCCACCGGGGTGCCTTCCCGGCCGGCGAACAGCAGGTGCCCGGCTCCGATCAGTGCGAGTGCGAGCGCGTCGACGTCGGCGTCGGCCGCGATGCGGCCCAGCTCGCATTCGTCGTTGAGGTAGCAGGCGATCATGGCCACGGCCTCCGTCATGACCGGGATGCCGTGGCCCGGCCTGGCGTGGCGCAGCCGGGCGCGCAACTCGTCCCGGAAGATGACGAGACCGACGATCGCCACCGCGATCGGGTCGAACAGATCCGTCAGTGCGCCGGTGAGGTTGCCGGCGACGGTGCCGGTCCCGGCGGACGCGCGCAAGGCGGCGGCCTGGTCGTCGATCCGGGCGATACGGCCCCGTACGAGCTCGGCGAGGAAGTCGTCGAAGTCGGCGAAGTGCCGGTGCAGGACGCCCTTGGCGACGCCCGCCTCGGTGGTGACCGCACGGCTGGTCAACGCGTTCGGCCCGTCCTGAAGCAGGACGCGCTCGGCGGCGTCGAACAGTTGCCGGCGGGCGTCACGGATGTGCACTCCGGTCGGCACCGCGTTCCTCCTTTCGCTCACCGCGAATCGCTGCCCCGTTGGCGAGTGGGCACATGCCCACTATGGTGGGCGCATGCCCACCATATCGCGGGGACAATCGCACCCTTCCGAGAACGAGCCTCACCAGGCCAGACAGATGGCGGAGTCGTTCGGGGCGGACGCCGAACGCTACGACCGGGCCCGGCCCCGCTATCCCGACGCCCTCGTGGCGCGTATCGTCGCCGCCGGTCCCGGGCCTGACGTCCTGGACGTCGGCTGCGGCACCGGCATAGCGGCCCGGCAGTTCCAGGCGGCCGGCTGTACGGTGCTGGGCGTCGACCCCGATGAGCGGATGGCCGAGTTCGCGCGGCACAGCGGGGTCGACGTGCAGGTGGCGACGTTCGAGGCCTGGGATCCGGCCGGCCGGACGTTCGACGCGGTCATCGCGGGCCAGGCCTGGCACTGGGTGGACCCGGTCGCGGGCGCCGTGAAGGCAGCCCAGATCCTGCGGCCCGGCGGCCGGTTGGCGGTGTTCGCGCATGTCCTCGAACCTCCGCCCGCCATCGCGGAGTCCTTCACGGCGGTCTATCGGCGGGTGGTGCCCGACTCGCCGTTCAACGGCCGGCCGCCGAAGCAGGGCCTGGACACCTACCAGGAGATGTTCACCGTGTTCGCCGACGGAATCCGAAAGGCGGACGGGTTCGGCGACCCGGAGCGGTGGCGATTCGACTGGGAGCGGTTCTACACCCGCGACGAGTGGCTGGATCTGCTGCCCACGACCGGTGGCCTCACCCGGCTCCCGGCGGACAAACTGGCCGAAGTGCTGGCAGGCGTCGGAGCCGCCATCGACGCGATCGGGGGCGGCTTCACGATGCCCTACACCACGATGGTGGTCACCGCGGCACGAACCGGCGCCATCTGACCCGGCTTTCCGGCACCGGTTTCCCCCTCGCCTACCGGAAGGTCGTCCCCCGTCATCCGGATCCGCTCGTACTGCCGGCAGCGCCCCACTCCCCGGTGAGCCGGTCGCACCGGACACACCTGACGCCCACCTTGCGGTTCAGGTGCGCATCGACGTCCACCCGGATCTTCCCCATGCCACCCGGCCGGTGTCGGTATCGGTGCACAAGGAACCGCTGTGGACGGACTACGGGGTCCTGGAGTCGTACGAGCCGGGTGGCGACGACGGCGATCCCTTCGAGGACGGCCTGCTCGACCTGCTGCACAAGAACGAGCTGGTGGCCGCGATCCCCGGCCACCTGATGGTCGCCGTTCACCCCGACTACCGGGTCTGCGTCACGACCGAGACATACCGGCGCCGTCCGCCGGTGGAGACCAGGGTTGGCACCACGTCGTCGAGATCGGTTACCGCAGCCGACCGGTTGGGGCCGTCGGCACGGCGCTTCACCATCCACACGGCCGCGTAGTGGAGGTTGACGGGCGGCCGATCCCCCAGCGTGTGCTCGGGGACGACCCGCATGCCGAGCTGGCGGAGTCCGTCCAGCCAGGCCGAACGGGCGCGGTACGCCGCGTTCTTCTCGGAGTTGTAGCCCCTGGCCTTTCGAGGGACGGCGATGAACTGGGTGACCGTCTCGGTGACTCAGTTCACCTAGAAGTCGACCCGGTCGTAGAAGCATGACCCCATGGTCAGACAGATATCCCTTCGTGCCAGGAGCCGGTCGGCGCCATGCGGTGGTGGCGTATTTGCAGGATTTTGGCGAAGTCCCGCTGACGTGACGGAATACCGTGCACCAGCATCACCTGCTTGGCCGCGACCTCGTCGGCGATTTCGAGCAGGCCCCGCTTGTCGGCGTGTGCTGAGAGGCGCATCATCTCGACACGAGCCCTAAGAGGAATTCTTCTCTCCATGCCGCGGTCGTCGACGGACAGGTGCGAGGCGCCACCCTCGGCGAGTCTGAGCAACCTGGCACCACCGGACTCCTCGTCCTGGTATCCGGAGAGAAACAACGCGCTGTTGGCTTCCGGCAGGATACGGGCCGCCCACTGCACGGCCGGCCCTCCGGTGAGCATGCCCGACGTGGTGATCACCACTCCGGAGGTGAACTGGTCGAGATCGTCGGGGCGGTTGGCCCGTGCCACATTCCCGCCGACGATGCGCAGCGGGGAGCTGCGGCCGGCGGTGATGGCCTCGAATGAGGAGGTGATGTCCGCGGCCATCCCGTCGAGAAGCACCGGCACATGGGACAGCCTGTACCGCATGATCAGCGCGAGTTCCTGGGCGCGGCCGAGCGCGAAGGCGGGGATGAGAACACGTCCACCCGCCGCGTAGACCTCTTCGACGGCACGGACCAGGTCGGTGACGCGGGTCTCCCGCGCGTCGTGGATTTCGCCGCAGCAGGTGGACTCCATCACGAGCAGGTCCGCCTCGCGTGCCGCGTCGGGAATCTCGTAGCCGTCCACGGTCTCTTGGCGGAACCCGGAGATGTCGCCGGTGATGACGACGCGCTGGTCACCCGCCTGGAGGACGACCCCCGCAGCCCCGAGGATGTGGCCCGCGGGGAAGAGTTCAAGGGTGACGTTCCCGATTTGACGCCGCACACCGTACGGGACCTCCTCGCAGCGCTGGACCGCGGCCTCGACGGCGGCGCCCTGGTAGAGCGCCTCGCCGTTCGCCCCCCACTTGCGATGGGTACGCTGCCGTCGGTCCATCAGCTTCGCGGAATCGGCCCACATGGCGGGCATCAACTGCACGGTCGCCGGGGTCGCGATCACTCGCAGCCGTGGCATCCGCTCGACCAGCGCAGGGACGTACCCGCAGTGGTCCGTGTGCGCGTGGGTGACCACCACGGCGTCGATCGGTCCGGTCAGAGCCTGATCGATGTCACGCGGTGGCTGGGCCGGATCACCGGGACGCAGTCCGGCATCGACGAGCAGACGGGTGCCACCGGCTTCGACGAGTAAGCACGAGCCGCCGATCTCGGTAGCACCGCCCAAGGGCAGGACGCGCAGCTGGAGTTCCCGGGTGACGGTCACCCGAGGCTCTGGCGTGATGTCCGGAGGAGACACAATCGCCTGGAGCGCCGTGACAAGCGTTTCGGGCTCGATGCCCGCGACCTTCGCCGCAAGCGCGACGAGTGGGACGGGGGGTGTGGGAGGAGCCTGTCGATTACGCGGATCCCGGATCTCGGATCCGCCCTCGGGCATGTCGGGTGACTGCTGCAGGGCGGCGAGGAGGCCGGCGGCGGTCGTGTGTGGATCTCGAAGACGGCGCTGGAGAGCGGACACCTGGACGCCCAGTTCCTCGGCGCGCCTCTCGGCGTCTCCGAGGGCGGCTCTGGTGCTCCGAAGCTCCGCAGCCGCATGCCTGTTCCGACCATTGGCCTGCTCCAGCCGGGCCCGTAATTTTTCGATCTTTTTCTGATGTCTCTGCAGGCGGGTCTGCTGGAGGCGGCTCACCCTGTCCAGCTGTTCCGCCAGCCGGAGCCCCGTCCGGACGACATCGTCGTCAGCCGACGAGAGCAGCGTCACGAGAGTCGCTGACTCCGGTTGGTCGCGGGGAATCTGTAGCTCCCTGCGGATGCGGGCGCGAAGCTCAGGGAACCTGAGCAGCGCGTCGATGAGCAACTGTCGCCGGGCGGTGACGAACTGATCGACGTCGTGTTCGTGTTCCCGCCCGGCCAAAGCCGGGCGGGAGAGGAACACCTCGGCCACCGCGCGGAGTACCGGCAGCAGCGGATCCGAAGTCACCGTGATCGCCCCATCCGCCGGGTCGCCTGCATGAGGACGGGTTCGCGTTCGAGTTTGCCGTCGGCGCGGAGCACGAGCGCGCCCAAGGTGCGAAGCACCTCGACCAGATCCATGGTGGAGACGTAGTGCTCCTGTCGCAGGAGAGCTTCGGAGAGCGGGTGCCCGTCCTCGTCCGCTCCCGCCAGGGCGAGAATGCCCGCGATCGTCTCCTGGTCCTCGGTGATCTCCGTATGCTGTACGAGCTCATTCCACGCGGCCTTCAGTGCCCTGCCGGAGAGGACTCCTGTGGCCTCCACGAACTCACCTGGCGCCCGGTCCAGGTACGCCCGGCACGAATCCAGAGCGTGCTCACGGTAGGTGTCGGGCCTGTTCAGCTCCTGGATCACCTTGCTGATCAGGACCGGCCATCCGCCGGTGACGCGCAACAGGGCTCCCTGACTGGTCTCGTCCTGGAACCCCAGTCCTTCCTCGTACATCCACTGCCGTACTCCGGGCCGGTTGAACGGCTGCAACTCCACGAGGTTGGCCGCAGCGGCCAGGTCACCGGTGCTGTCTCCGGCCGGGTCCGTTCCCCGGCCGATCGTCAGCCACTGAAGGGCGTGCTCCGGAGGAGCGATCATGGCGACGGCAAGGGTGCCGCCGCTGGACAGGGAGACCGAGCGGGAGGCCGTGCGTGCGATATCGACTACTTTGGCAGGTGAAAGGCCGGAAAGGTCGGCGATGACGATGTTGTGCCCCAAACCGCTACCGGCCCGCTGCACCGCCCCGTCGAAGGTGAGACCGTTTTCACCGACTCGCCACACCTGCGCCTGACCATGCCGCTTGGCCTCCTCCTGGAGCGCGGCGGCCACCCGGTCGATCTGCAGTGCCTTCGAGCCGGTGATCAGGTGGAGCATGTTCTGCCGGCGCAGCAGCCAGGAGACCTGGCTGCCGGTCAGCGGCGACCGCTCACGCCGCCCCAGGTACGGAGCGCGGTAGGACTGGGCGTCGAACGAGTCGGCCTGCTCGAAACCTTCGGCCTGTTCCAGGACCGCCCCGACCTCGTCGGCGCCGCCGAGCAGGTTGAGGATGTGCGGGGTGCGCAACCGGTAGCGTTCCCGGTCGGCGGCGAGAACGCCGAGATTGACACATTCTTCGAGGAGCCCGCGGAAGCCGTCGCTGGAGGAGTCCTTGAATCCCTGGGGCCACCATTCCTGGCACGCGGCCCGCAACTCGCCCGCCGTCATCGTGGCGTCCGTTCCCGCGTCAAGAGAATTGAACGCCACGGCATAGGCGATGACCTTGTAACGCTTGTCCAGGTTGAGGGTCCACTCGAAGCGATCACGGAACCCTCGGGCCAGCTTGTTGTCCCGCCAGACGGCGTCCACATCCTCACGGGTGATCTCGTAGGGCAGTGCCGTCTGCAAAGCAGGAAGCCGTCGCAGGCGGGTCAGCAGGGACTCCGCGAAGAGCTGGATCAGGGCGGGCGCGTTGTTGGCCTCAGCGATCACCCGAGCGGCGAGGGTGGGTGGGAAGCGTAGGCCGAGCGCGGCCAGCGGCCTGGTCAGCAGATTGAACGCGTCCTGTGGATCGAGTGGTCCGATCGCGATGGGCGTTCCGAGATGTGCCAGTGGCTGGTTCGGCAGGCTCTCGAAGCGGGCGGTCTGGTGCAGGCCGGCGAAGACGACCTTCACCCGGTGGTCGGTCTCGTTCATCAGGTTACGCAGAGCGATGACATTGCTGAACGACGCGCGGCGGGCGTCCTCGTTGAGGAACTCGTCGGCCTCGTCCAGCAGGATCAGCAGTTGCCGCGTGTGGTCGTTCTCGATCCACTCCTTCACCCCGCGACAGATCTCCTTCGCGTCGGAGAGGATTCTCGCCGAGTCGGGAAGAATCTCGGCCGCGGAGAGTTTCCTGGCGAGCATGGGCCAGAGCGACTCGACCGGCGCCACCCGTCCGATGTCCTGGATGATCTCGAAAATGATCTTTCGGTCCTTGTCGGTCTTCTGGATGTGCCGCTCGGCCTTGCGAAGCAGCGCGGACTTACCGAGTTGCCTGCCGCCGTAGACGAACGAGGATCCCGTCCGGCTGGTGACCTCCTGAAGCTGATCCGAGCGTCCGTAGAACATCTCCTCCGGCACGTCACCCGTGGGCGCGTACGGGTTGGCGGAACTGAACGGTGCGAGCAGGCTCACCGTCGAGGTCCAGTTGGCCTCGGGCAGGCAGGCGAGGTAACAGATCGCGGCGTGATCGACGACGACCGCCACGGGGGTGGGGCGCTTGCGACTGGCCGCGGCCAGCTGACGCCGCTGCTCCACGGTGAGGACCCCGAAGTAGAAGACCAGGACGGTCTGGCCTTCGGGTTGGTCCTTCAACCATTCGATGACCTGCTGCGGGCCGGGAGACTTCCAGACGAGGAGCAGTCTGAGGCGGTCACCCGACGGGCTCATCCTGGACCCGAAGGCCGGTAGCAGCGCGTCGCCGATCGTGCGGACCTGGTTCAGGGCGATCCAGATACGGTTCTGCTCATTGCTGGGGTCGGCGTCCTGTTCCCCCTCCAGGCCGATCATCTGTAGCACGGCGGTGATGGCGGACCTCAGATTTCCGGCGGCCTTCGGTCCCTGCGCCATGGTCTGCCAGTTCCGGATTCCGTATTCGGACACTCCGTGCCGCCCCCTCGGCATGTCGGAGATCGACAGGCCGGTCTGCGCCAGGACGTCGCCGAGCCGGGGATCGGCGACATCGTTCCCGAGTTTGAGCGCGTCCCTGAGTTTCTGGAACCAATCGACGCTCTCCGGTTTCCGCTGCCGTCCCGCCGAGCGGGAGGACATGTCCTCGAAGGACGTGGGGAAACGCGGGAAGAACCGGTCGAGATGATCGACGGCGTCGGGGAGTTCGGGCAGCTGTTTTCCGGCCTGTGCCTGTGCGGTGAACTCCTGGGCCGTGGTCAGGTCACCGGCTTCGATGAGGGGCCTGATCCGCCCCTGGGCCGCGGCGACGTCGGAGTTCTCGGCACTGAGGTCTGTCAGTCGCGCCAGCTCCGCAGTGATCCTGTCATCGCGGATTCCGATGGCCTCCCGCTCCAGCTCGTCGAGGGCGTGGGAGATGACACCAAAATCGTCCCGTTCGTCACCGGCGAGTGTCTGCAGTATTCCGGAGAAGCGGGTGGCGATGACCTCGGGGAACACGCCGTCGCGGCGCCATTTCGCGATCTGATCGTGAATCTCCTCGATCCGGTCGCTGCGCGCGTGCCGGGCCGAGTCGACGAGTTTCTCCCTGCGCTGCCGGAGTTCTGCCGCGAGCGCGTGGTCCTGGTGCGTCAGGACGGAGAGGACGGCCCGGGTGCCCTCGTGGTCGCCGAGATCGGCACGCGCGGTGAAGGCGGTTCGCCAGTCCCGGTCGCCTCCACCGCACAGGGGTAGGAGCCGGCTCAGAGAAGGAGGGGCGTACGGGGTCAACGTGTCGGCGTCGACCCTGATCCCGGGAGAGAACAGGAGATCACCGTTGAGCACGTGGGCGATCGCGGGCTCGGACTCCGGTGGAGAGCTTCCGTCGAGCAGGGACAGGGTGTCGTGAATCAGCGTCGTGGCGGCCACAGCGGCGGCGGCCAGTGGTTCCGCTGAGGCGGCGAGGTCGGCGAGTTCTTCCTCGGCGCGGATCCTGTCGTGGTTGACCACCGCTCGCAGGTCGTTCAGCTT
This sequence comes from Streptosporangium sp. NPDC049644, assembly GCF_040675205.1. Taxonomy (NCBI): domain Bacteria; kingdom Bacillati; phylum Actinomycetota; class Actinomycetes; order Streptosporangiales; family Streptosporangiaceae; genus Streptosporangium; species Streptosporangium sp. NPDC049644. The sequence goes on from NZ_JBFAOJ010000059.1 coordinate 20,650, forward strand.
TCCGACGACCGAGGGAGCACCGGAGGTGTCGGTGCGCAGCGCCTCCACCTCACGGACGGCCGTCACCCAGGCCGCCACGCTGTCCAGGGCCTTGTTGACCTTCTCCACCAGCTTGATCCGCGCGCCGGAGTGGATGCGGTTGCTCCCACGGTTCGACGTCCGTTTCTTGGCCTCGGTGTCGATCATCCGGTCGATCACCTGGGCGGCGCGGAGCTTTTTGAGTTCAAGGCCTACTCTTCGCGCCTGGGCGGTGTCGTTACGGGCCGCGATGGTGAGAATGCCGCCCAGCGGTGAGGTTTCCTGGAGCAGGGACTTCCACACCTCGGTGGCCCGCTGAAACTTGATCGTCCGGGACGGGCCGTCCTCAAGGAGCTTCGCCGCAGCCGAGGAGGCGTGCTTTTGGCTGCTCTCCGCCTGTGAGGTGTTCCGCATCCTTCCGGACAACCCCGGTACGAGATAGGCGCCGTCCTGAGCCACCTTGGCGAAGGCCTCTCCGTACGCGGTCAGCGCCGGGAAGTCGGAGACCACACCGGAGAGGTCCTCAAGAAGCCGGGCGGTCTCCGGGGTGGGATGGATCAGACCGGTGCGCATCGCCGCCGCCCAGGCGAGCAGTTGTCCGGCGGTGTCATCGCCGAGCGCCTTTGATGTCAGCCCCGTGGCCGACTCGGTGAACGCCGCCGACAGCCGTCCGGCGAACTCGCTCATCTCGGCGGCCATCGCGGCGCACCGCCGCGCGTTGATCTCGGAGCTGGGGCGGCCCGCCGCCGTCCGGAGCCAGGCCGCCAGCCCTAGCTGTCCGGCGCGGATCGCCTCGGCCTCGGCCGCGACCACCTCCGGGGAAAGGCCCGTCACGTCGTCGGTGGACGGCTGCGAGGGGGCCGATGCTTTTTCTGGCTGCTCCTGTTCCTCCGGACTCACCTCCACAGTGGTGACCCCAGCTGTGGAGGCAACGGGGGCGACGGGAGAAGGGGGAGTGACGCTCGCGACGTTGGGTTCCCGCGACGACGCCCTCTCCGGCTGCGCCAGGCCGGCCTCCAGGAAGGCATCCAGGTCGGCCAGGTCGTCCAGGTCTTCCGGAGTGTCGGAGAGGGCCGCGCCCTGAGGCGGCGATGGGGTCGTCGGCTCGTCCGAAATGGGGGCCGTTCCTCCTTTGTCCTCATCGGACTCGTCATCTTCAGGCTCGTCCTCTTCGGAGAGCCCGCTCGGGAGGTGCGAGGGCTCGGGAACCACCAGCAGGCATTGCGCCGCGGCCGCGGCCACCGGGGCCCAGCCGGCCGGCGCCTCGTCCCTGAACTTCTCCTGCAACTCGAAGGTGCGCAGGAAAGCACTCGGATCGCCCGCGAGATCGATGAGCTCGACGAGCGTCGCCAGGATCGGAGACTCTTCAAGCGAGGCTCTGCGAATCTCCTCCAGCGGTTTTTCGAGGCCGGCCGGGCCTTCGATGTGAGCCAGCGCGAGTATCCGGCGACGCTGGGAACTCGCCGACGCGACATGGTCGAGGGTCCGCTGCAGGGTGGCTACCGTGTCGTCGTCGGCGATCGTGGAATCGGTCGCAGCTGCGAGCCTGTCGCGCAGTTCGTCGAAACCGATGACGCTCCGCCTGATGACGTCGAGGTCGTGATCAAGAGGTCGGCGTGCGTCGGCATACGCTCGCCGTACGTTCTCGGCGGCCTCGGCGCCCTTCAGGAACGCCTGACGCAGACGGCTCATCTCCTCCCGTAGCGCCTCGGTGGAATCCTCGGCGGGTACGTGGGCGGGCTCTGTCGTCAATTCGGACTCTTCAGACTCGTAGTGGTTGAGTTCTTCGATCCCGCCGAGATCCCGCACCGGGGCGGCCAGGGCGGCGTCGCGAAGTTCGGACAGTGAGATCGGTGTTTCGGGGAGCTCCGGATGAGGGGCACGGAACTCCTGCCAGGCGGCGCGGACCGCTTCACCGGCATCCGGACTCATACGCTCGTCGGAGGAGACGAGCAGGGCGAGCGCCATCGAGGACAGTGACACGCCATGCCGCAGGATGTGCGCGAAGACGAGGTCGACCAGGTTGTCGGTGAGGCACCTCGTGGTCGCCAACATCTCGGCGAAGACGGGTGCCGAGGACATCACCTCGGCGGCGGAGTCCGGCCCCAGCAGTCCCGCGCAGGCGTCCGCGGTGAGCTCGTCGTGGTTCTCGAACCCGGGGATGAAGGGCAGGCTGAGAAAGTGGATGAGCGACGAGCTCCGCTTCCTGTCGCTTCCCCTGAGCACATGCACGAGATTGGCCGCTGCCGACTTGTTGATCGAACGCATGTTGGATAGCCCCACATGTCGCAATATCTCCTTGCGAAGAGATGGAGGGTATCTGACTGTGCTCGATAGGAGATCTTCGGCGGTTACCCTTGATATCAGCTCCGCTAGGAGGAGATCAAAGTCCGTAAACACCTTTTGTGTTTTGACATAACCTAAAGGTGCGGGATGGGGGGTCTTCCTGGTGCAGTTCCGCACTGTTGGCACCTTCACCTTCCGCATCGCCGGCCCCCGTAGTAGGGTCGCGTGCTCTCAAGTTCTGTATCCAGGGATGAAGTGCATTCGCTTGGTGGCGATGGAATCGGGTTGTGAAGACTGAAAATACGGCCCGGCGTGCACGGCCGTGCACGATAAGCGAAATTCGTGTCACCGTTCGATGTGCCGGAACCAGATGGCTCCCCGCGGCGGGATCACCGCCACTGTCACGGATTCGCCGAACACCTCGGTCGGGCTCGCCGCCGGTGCGAGGTCGTCGACCTCTCCAAGATGCGGCCGCACACCCGTCCTCGTGCGGCCAAAGGCGGAGCGGTAGGAAGCAGTGGCTGTTCGGTAACCCGATCGGGTGTGTGTCGCGTCACCTAAGTGGTTGATCGTTTTCTATCACATGTGAACTAGATGCACAAATATTTTTTCTGTAGACATGAAACACGTGCGTAGCGTACAGTCCAGTCCCAACCCTTGACGGAACGGTCATTGGGCGATCGACTTTGCGGGTCCGCTGCTCCCGACGGCTATGCCTCTGTGCGATCACCGCATGGCACCTCAGGGGGGTGGTGGGAGCGCCGCCGGCTGATCGGCGCGACCCGGCGACGGCCAGGCATCGGAGCTCTGGTGGAGGTCCGAGGGCAGTGCTGGGTGGTCAGCGAGTCGGCAGATCATCTCCTCCGTCGACCTCACCGGCTACCGGCACGCAGCCTTAGTGTGAATATGATTCACTTGAAAAATGTTGCTGGCGGTCGATAAGCTGACCGGGCGTCGGGGAAAGGGATAACGATCTGTTCGCGGATCTCTGTTTTCGAAGTGCGTTTCTTTCGCGTACGTGATGAGGTCGTACTTTGGCCGGACGACCGTTCTGCAATCTCAAGGCAGGTGCGAATGGACCCCCTGGACCGTTCCGACCCCCGGCGGATCGGTGACATCACGCTGCATGGCCGGCTCGGTTTCGGAGGCATGGGCCGGGTGTTCTACGGCCTGACCCAGGAACAGGAGCAGGTCGCCGTCAAGGTCATCCGTGAGGAACTGACCGGCCGGGCCGAGGTGCGGGCCCGTTTCGCCAGGGAGATCGACGCGCTCCGCACCGTTCAGGGAGCACACGTCGCGGGACTCGTCGACGCCTCCGAGGAGGAGGACGAGCAGCCCTGGCTCGCGGTCGAGTACGTCCGAGGGCTGAGCCTCAAGGAGTTCGTCGAGCTGCACGGCACGCTCACCGCCGAGGACGCGGCCGTCCTCGGCGTCCTCCTCGCGGACGCGCTTAAGGACATTCACCGGGCCGGTCTGTTCCACCGGGATCTCAAGCCCGGCAACGTGCTGATGGGCCGGGAGGGACCCAAGCTCATCGATCTCGGGCTGGTGGCCTTCGCGGACGGTCCTACGGACCTGACGACCTCGGAGTCGACGCTGGGCACACCCGCCTGCATGTCGCCCGAGCAGGCCAACACCCCCAAGAACGTCACGCCGGCGACCGACGTCTACGCCTTAGGCGCGACCCTGCTGTTCGCGCTGACCAAGCACTATCCCTACGACGCGCCGAATCTCGCGGCGCTGTTCATGCGGATCGTCGACCCCGAGATCGCCCCGAACCTCGCCGGGCTTCCCGCCGCGTTCGAACCGATCGTCGCCGCGATGCTCACGCACGACCCGGCGGCCCGCCCCGAGCCGGCGCAGGCGACGGCCTGGCTTGCCGAGCTGGCGACCGCCGATGGAACGTCCCTTCCGGTGGCAGCTCGCAGGCTGGCGGTGGCAACCTATGTGGAGCGGGAGTCAGACCCTCCGGAGATCGAGCCGCCGCTTCCCCCCAGGCGCGACCTCAGCCAGGTGATCGTCCCCGGCTCCGTCGTCGCCCTGCTCGCCGCACGCCTGCGCGGCGCCTACGCTTCGAACGCCCGTTTCTAAGAGGAGAGCCGTGACCGAGACCCAGTATCCGCCAGGTGCCCGGATCGAGGTCCGCGACGCCGAGTGGATCGTCCGCACCTGCGAGACCAGAGGTGCGGGGCAACGGATCACCGCGATCGGCGCGTCGGAGTTCGTCCGCGACGAGGACGCGGTGTTCTTCACCGAGTTCGACACCGTCGAGCTGATGCGTCCCGAGGACACGATCCTGGAGCAGGACGAGACGCCTAGGTTCGCCAAGAGCCGTCTCTTCCTGGAGGCGGTCCTGCGCAGGACGCCACTGCCCCAGACGGAGAAGGGCCTCGCGCTGTCCGACCGTTTCCTGCTCGACCCGCTGCCCTACCAGCGGCGCCCGGCCGAGCTGGCGCTGAGGGGACTCCGGCCGCGCATCCTGCTCGCCGACGTGGTCGGCCTGGGCAAGACGCTGGAGATCGGCCTCATTCTGGCCGAGCTGATCCGCCGTGGCCGGGGCGAACGGATTCTCGTGGTCACCCCGCAGCAGGTGCTTGAGCAGTTCCAGCACGAGCTGTGGACCCGGTTCTCCATCCCACTGATCCGCCTCGACTCGGTTGGCATCGAGCGCATCCAGCGGCAGATCCCGGCCGGTCGCAACCCGTTCACCTACTACAAGCGGATCATCGTCTCGATCGACACCCTCAAGAACCAGGGCAAGTACGGTCAGCACCTGGAGAAGATGCACTGGGACGCGGTCGTCATCGACGAGTCGCACAACCTGATCGGCGAGAACAGCTTCCGCAACCGGCTGGCCAAGCTGCTGGCCCGCAACACCGACGCGCTGCTGCTGGCCAGCGCCACCCCGCACAACGGCGATCCGAAGTCCTTCGCCGAGCTGATCCGGATGCTCGACCCTGCCGCGATCGCCGACGACACCCGCTACTCGGCGCGCGACATCGATCACCTCTACCTGCGCCGTACGAAGATCAACCCTGAGGTACGCGACCAGATGGGCAGCAAGTGGCCCGATCGGGGTCCCTCGGTCCCGGTCCACTGCCCGGCGACCGGCGCCGAAGAGAAGATCTTCGAGGAGCTCACCCAGGTCTGGCTGGCCGGAGACCGGCGAGCCGGTGGGCCGGTGGTCGATGCGAAGAACCGGCTCTTCCCCTACACCCTGCTCAAGTCCTTCCTCTCCTCGCACGTCGCCCTGGCCGGCACGGTGAGCAAGCGGTTGAAGAACACCAAGGAGCCCCGCGAGATCGAGGCGCTGAAGACCCTGCGCGATCTCACGGCGCGGATGGCCGACGACGACTCGGCCAAGCTCGCCACCCTGGTCGCCCGGTTGAAGGAGATCGGCGTCGGCCCGCGCAGCGAGACCCGGGTCGTGGTCTTCTCCGAGAGCGTGCCCACCCTGGAGTGGCTGCGGAAGACCGTTCCGGCGCGGCTGGGGCTGAAGGACGACGCGATCGCCGTCATGCACGGCGGCTTCTCCGACACCCAGCAGCAGGAGATCGTCGAGCGGTTCTCGCTCTCCGACAGCAAGGTGCGCATCCTGTTCACCGGTGACGTCGCTTCCGAGGGCGTCAACCTGCACCGGCAGTGCCACCAGATGATCCACTATGACGTGCCGTGGAGCCTGATCCGGATCGAGCAGCGCAACGGCCGTATCGACCGTTACGGCCAGGAACACCAGCCGAAGTTCACCGCGCTGATCCTGACCTCCGACGTCGAGGGGGCCAAGGACGACCGGACCGTGGCCGAGAAGCTGCTGACCAAGGAGTCGGCGGCCCACCAGAGCCTGGGCACCGCCGAGGCCGTCACCGGTGAGTACCGCGCCGAGCGCGAGGAGCGCCGTCTCATCCAGGACCTGCTCGACGGCAAGAGCGTGGAGGAGTCACTGGAGTCGCACGCGGCCGACGACTTCCTCGCCGACTTCTTCAACGAGGAGAAGAGCCCGGAGAACGCGCTGCCCCCCGAATCGCCGAGGGCGAAGGTGCCGCAGCTCTTCGACAGCACCGAGGAGTTCGCCCACGAGTCCATCAGGACGCTCAAGCTTCTCGACGGTATGGAGGACGACGGCGAGATGCTCGCCTTCGAACCGCCGAAGGACCTGATCCACCGGCTCTCCGTGCTGCCCTCCTCCTACCTGCGCACCCATGACGTCAGGAAGCGGATGAAGGTCACCTTCAGCCGTACGCTCGCCCAGCGTAAGCTCGACGAGGCCCGCAGGACCAAGACCATGTGGCCGGAGATCGCCTACCTGTCCGACCTGCATCCGATGGTCGACTGGCTGACCGACAAGGTCCTCGTCCGGCTCGGCCGCAAGAAGGCCCTGGTCATCACCGCCGAGGTGGACGAGCCCGTCTTCCTCATCCAGGGCATCTACTCCAACAGGCGTGGCCGGCCCACGGTCGTGGAGTGGATGGCGGTCGGCGGACCGCCCGAGGCACTCTCCGTACGGGACGAGGAGATGGTCGAGGTCCTCAAGGTGGCCAAGGTCGGACCCAGGATGATCAACACGGGCCGGCAGCTGGATCTCGGGCCGCTCCAGCAGCTGGTGAAGCCCGCCGTCGAGGTCGCGCGCACCCACCTGGAGAAGCGCCGCGCCCGCTACGACGCGGAGGTGGTCGCACCACTGGACACCTACCGCGCTCGGCTCTCCGACTGGCAGCAGCTGACGCTCGACGGTGTGCACGTCTCGCAGCGTGGCCGCAGGGAGGCCGACGTGCACCAGACCGTCACCGAGCAGGAGCAGCTCCTCGACTCCCTGCAGACCACCGGCGAACCGCTGCTCCGTGTTCTCGCCGTACTGATTCCCATGCCGGACTCGGCCGTGACCAGGCAGGACGGGCAGCGATGAGCTTCGACTCGATAGTCAACCGCGGCGACTACTTCTCGGCGCACTACCTGGCCGAGGTGCTGCCCAAGGACCTGAAGAAGTCCGGTGGCCTGCTCGCCCGCTGGAGCGAGGACGAGAAGGCCGACCGCATCACACCGCGCCGGGGTCTGCGCGAGCTGCGCAAGCAGTACTTCGCCGACCGCCCGTTCTTCGCCGACGTCGACGCGCGGCTGCGCGAGGGCGAGCTCATCGGTCCCGACGACAGGGCCGAGTGGCGCAAGGCGCTGGCCGAGCTGCACGGCGACGTGCTGCGCGCGCTCGGGTTCGCCGCGCAGCCGCGCGAGCTGACCGTGGAGCGGGCGGGCCGGGAGTACGCCGTCCCGGTGGCGTACGCCGACCAGCACCTGGTCGCCGTCGAGTGCGGCTGGGCCGCCGACGTGGACGCCGCCCTCGACGGCGACCGGGCGGGCCTGCTGGCGGCCCCGATCCGGCTGGACGGCGGCGAGCAGCTGGCCTCGGGCACCAAGCTGGCGTCCTGGCTGTTCGCCGCCGACGTCCCGCCGCGCTATGTGCTGATCCTCGCCGGTGGCGTGGCGGTCCTCGCCGACCGGGCCACCTGGGGCGAGGGCCGCTACCTGGCCGTCAGCCTCGATGTGGCACTGGGCCGGAACAACCCGGCCGAGCTGGAGGTCATCGCCGCGCTGTTCGGTGCCGACTCGCTGTTGCCACCGGAGGAGGGCGGCTCCGAGCCGCTGGCCGAGCTGCTCACGAACTCCCGCAACCACGCGGTCGGCGTTTCCGCTGATCTTCGCAAGGGGCTGAAGGACTCCGTTGAACTGATCGCCAACGAGGTGCTCAACCGGATCCGCCAGGCCGAGATGCGCCTTGAGGACGGCACCGTCCGCGCGGTGCGGCCCGAGGACATCATGGAGCCGGGCGCGCTGGCCAAGGAACTGGGTAAGGAGGCACTGCGCTACCTCTACCGGATCCTGTTCCTGCTGTACGCCGAGGCCCGCCCGGAGCTGGGCATCCTGCCGACCGACGACGAGGACTACGGCCGGGGCTACAGCCTGTCCCGGCTGGGCGACCTGGTGGTCCGCGACCTGACCGGCGAGGAGGCGCGGAACTCCTTCCACCTGTACGAGTCGCTCGACCTGCTGTTCCGCCTGGTCAACGGAGACAACCCGAAGCCCGGGGGCTCTGACGGTTCACCGGGCTCTGCGGGGCCGGCGGCTTCCACGCGGGAGAGCCTGCGGTTCGAGCCGCTCCGTGCCGACCTGTTCAACCCGGAGAAGACCAGGCTGATCGGCCGTGCCGCGCTGACCGTGCCCGGCTACGACGAGGACGACCCGACCGCGCCGAAGATCGACACCCGGCTCAGGAACGCGACGCTGCATCGGGTGCTCCAGGCACTCATGCTCACCAAGGGGCGGCGCAAGGAGCGGGGCGGCTTCATCTCCTACGCCCAGCTCGGCATCAACCAGCTCGGTGCGGTGTACGAGGGCCTGATGTCCTACACCGGCTTCATCTCCACCGAGGAGCTGTACGAGGTCGCCAAGAACGGCGACTCCCACGGCGGCACCTGGACGATTCCCGCCTCGAAGGTGCCGGACTATCCGGAGGACGTCTTCGTCCGCCGGGTGGACGAAGACGGCCACAAGACCGAGGAGTACGTGAGGTACGTCAAGGGCTCGTTCGTCTACCGGCTCGCCGGTCGCGACCGGGAGACCAGCGCTTCCTACTACACGCCCGAGTCGCTGACCCAGGTCACCGTCGAACTCGCTCTGAAACACCGCCTCGACCAGGACGGCACGGTCACCCCGGCCCGCGAGATCCTGCAGTGGAAGATCTGCGAGCCGGCCCTCGGCTCTGGTGCCTTCCTCAACGAGGCCATCAACCAGGTGTCGGCCGAGTATCTGCGCCGCCGTCAGCAGGAACTCGGCGTCTCGGTCGATCCGGAGCGGTACGAGGAGGAACTGCAGCGGGTCAAGGCCTACGTCGCGCTGCACAACTCCTACGGTGTCGACCTCAACGAGACCGCCATCGAGCTGGCCGAGGTCTCCGTCTGGCTCAACGTCATGCACCCCGGGCTGCAGGCCCCCTGGTTCGGCCTGCACCTGCGCCACGGCAACTCCCTGATCGGCGCGGGCCGCCGGGTGTACGACGCCGCGCGGTTGACCAAGGGTTCCTGGCTGAAGGAGGCTCCCGAGGACCTGCCGTTCTCGGCGGGGAAGCTTCCGCCGGGGAAGGTCCACCACTTCCTGCTGCCCGCCGAGGGCTGGGGCGCGGTCGCCGGTGCCAAGGAGGCCCGCGAGCTGGCTCCGGTCGAGGCCAAGAAGCTGGCCGACTGGCGCAAGAAGATGCGCGCCAAGGTCTCCGACAAAAAGAAGCAGGGGCAGAAGCTCACCCAGCTCCAGCGCCTCCAGGCCCTGTCCGGCCGGGCCGAATACCTCTGGGACCTGGTCGTCCAGCGACTGACCATCTCCGAGCGCGAGATCAGCCGCAAGATCGACGTCTGGGGCGCGGACTGGATCGATCAGCCTGCTAACGCCGTCACCAGGGAGAAGGTCCTCGGCGACCTGATCGCCCCCGGCACGCCGTACTGGCGGCTGAAGAAGGTGATGGACGCCTGGTGTGCCCTGTGGTTCTGGCCGCTGGACCGCACGGGGCTGCTGGACGGCTCCGACGACGTCTACACCAGGCTCGCCCCGCCCATCCTTTCTGCTGAGCCGGTACGCCCCACCGCGACGGCCGGTTCCCCCGAGACGGCCCATGAGGCGTCTCCGTCGGCCGAGACACTTCCCGCGGCCGGACTGTTCCCTGCGGCCGAGGAGACGATCGGCTTCCGCGTCCGCAAGCAGGAAGCGCTCTTCGGCATGGGCGACGAGCAACTCGACCTGGACAGCATGGCCCACGAGCTCAAGGAGGCCAGGGCCGCCCGCCCGAAGCCTGCCCCCAAGCGCCCGTCCCTCGCGCCCCTCCGCCAGGTGATCCCCCTGGCCGACCTCGACGACTGGCTCGACTTCGCCGAGGCCATGCTGGGCCGGGTGGACATCGACCACGGCGACACCGAGCAGCGCAAGGGGCTGACCACGGTCTTCACCACGCTGGACGAGGTGGAACACCACGAGGACGACATCGTCTTCTGGATGCGCATGGAGTCCCCCGCCAAAACTGCTGAGCGCTTTCCTTGGGTTCAGGTCGTCGATGACATTGCCGAGCAGCAGGGATTTTTCCACTGGGAGCTACAATTCGCTCAGGTTTTTGACAGAGGTGGATTTGACCTTCAAGTTGGTAACCCTCCTTGGGTGCGTCCCGACTGGAATGAAACAGCGGTACTTGCTGAACGGGATCCATGGTTCAAGCTCATTGACGAGCCGTCTATAGAGATTTGGGAGCATCGTAAAACGAATCTGCTCGCGAACTGGGATGCGCGCAAATTTTTCTTGTATGAATATGTCAATAATATGGCAATCGCGAATGTGCTTGCATCCCCGGCTTTTTATCCGCTGCTAGCGGGTACACGGCCTGACCTGTACCGAGCGTTTATGTGTCAGGTTTGGGCGCACCTTGGCGCTTCGGGAACCTCGGGCCTCCTTCATCCGGACACTCATCTCGAAGGCGTTGGGGTAGGATCAATTCGATCTGCCGCATACAAGCATTTGCGTATCCATGGAAGTTTTATAAATGGCGGAAACTGGGCATTTGCTAGCCCGATTAGTCGTACTTTGGAATTTGGCGTTCATATTTATGGGCGACCTCGGGAGATAAGCTTCCTCAATGCGAGCTATCTCTATGGGGCGAATGTGCTTCCAGAGTCGCTCGCTCATAATGGGTGCGGAGATTTTCCGGGGATTAAGTATAGAGGGACATGGGATCGGCGACCTCACAAGGGCAGGGTAATTCATGTTACCGTTGATACCCTGAAGCGATGGCAGGAGCTTCTTGGTAGGACGAGTGATCCTGTTGGCGAAACGCAACTCGTTCACTCTGTGAGCATCGCGGAACAAGAGGCAATGGCTGCCTTGACCCGGATTGGTAATCGCCTCGGCGGTTCGTATTTCCAGACCAGTTCCGGATATAACGAGAAGACTGATCGAGTGAATGGATATATCGTAGAACGGTTGAGTGCTCCTGGAGAATGGAAAGAGATTGTTCTTCAGGGGCCCCATTTCGGGGTTGGAACCCCGCTTGCCAAGCAGCCGCCAAAAATGGGCAATGCCGATAAGGCTGTGAATCTGAATCAATTGCCGGTAGATGCGGTGCCGACCACTAAGTATCGACGATCTTGTGACTGGGGTCGATACTTGCAGAAGCAAAGTCATTGGCTCGATTTTGAGCGCTTGAAGAGGTTGCAAAAATTCTCTCGTGAGGAATTGCTGAAAAAATTTCGCGATGAAATAGATTTGATAGGGGTGTTGTCCGACAAGAGTGTCGACACCCACGATGTGATAAATCTGGGCAGCGAGGATTATCGGCGGCTACTTGAGCGGTTAGCGACGCGCCCCTATACGGAATTCTATCGCCTTGCCTGGCGTGTCATGATTGCCGATAACGGTGAACGGAGCTTGTTTGCAGCCGTAATGCCTCCTGGTCCCGCACATGTGGATGCCGTTAATACGATGGCATTTCCCAGTTTCAGGGATACCGTGCTGGTTGCTGGTTTCTGGGCTGCGCTCCCGTTGGATTATATGCTGCGAATCACGGGGCGTTCACACCTACGTGTTGCCGAGGTCCATGTAATGCCGGCGGTCGACGTACTCCATCCTCTCGCAGAAGCACTTCTTCTACGTACGCTGCGATTAAACTGTCTCGTAGAGGTTTATGCTCCGCTTTGGGAGAAATTATACGATCCGACATGGGTCTCCAATGAGAAATGGGCTGTTGGTTGGCCGGGATTGGCGCCTCTCGAAAATGTCGCTTCCAAGTGGGCTCGGGAAACCCCTTTGCGCTCGGAAGCCGAACGTCGTGCTGCTCTTGTTGAAATCGATGCGCTTGTTGCTGTTTGGTTGGGTATTGGTGTAGAGGAATTAATCGCTGCATACCGTTCCCGTTACGGTGTGCTGTCCAACTATGAGAACGAGATGTGGTTTGATTCGAACGGCCGGAAGATCGCGGGTAACTTCAACACTTTCGGGCATGGGCAGACAAAGGAGCAATTTAAACAGCTCATGGCCCATCTCGACCCCGAGGTCAACGGCCCCGTCCCCGACGGCTACACCGCCCCCTTCTACAAGGCCGACCGGGAAGCCGAGTATCGCCAAGCCCACGCCGTCTTCTCTGAGCGCCTCCGTCAGTCCGGCTGGCAGGCGTCCGCCGCACCTGAGGGCGAGGGCACCGCGTGACGAGACCCGCAAGCTCGGCAGTCGGTCAAGAAGTGGTCTTCTCGGCGGTACCGCAGAGTGGTTCCGGCTGCGGAAGTCGCTTGACGGGATCGCTGGCGCAACTACGGTGGGTTCTGCATGGCTCACTCGGGGTCGTGAAGTGGAGCCGGGTTAACCTCCGCAGGTGGTGGCTCGGCTTTCGCGTCTCATCAGGTCATGCGGGTTCGCAGCCGGCCTGCGAGAGGCATTCCTCGGCCGTCGTGTCCCAGATTGCTCGTGCACTCCGGCATGACTCCGGGGCCGTACCGTGAGGCGCTCGGTGGCTCGGTCCGCGGGTCGATCCGAAACCGGTTGCCCGGTCACCTCGCGTGACGCACACTGGCCATGCCGTACTCCCGGTGAGTGCGGAAGTGAGGCCGGGCTTCCCGATGGAATCGGGTGCCCGGCCTTCGCGTTGTCTTCCCCGACGTGTGCTGGGCGGGCGGGTGTCGCTGTTACTCCGAGTGAGTTGACAGACACGGAGGTGGGCCGGTTTACTGGTCTCAACCACGCCGCCGGACACGTGCCGGTGGTTGAAGGCCCCGCCCACTGGACGGGGCCTCACTCATTTTCGCCAGAGGTCCGGGTGCCACGATGCGGGCCGCTGGATGTCTCCCTCGTGATCCCAAAGCTTCTCAGGAAACTGACAGGCATCGAAGGCGCTCGTCCTGATCTGGCGAAAGAAGGTCGGCGGGATCTGCTGCAGTTGCCAGCTGCCCATGGAGCGTCGTCTGGGGTTGAAGATGCCCACCGGCTGGCCATGGTCATGGCAGACCATCCGGATGGGTTCCGCGAGATCGGCGTCGTTGCTGATCACGACGCTGGATTCGCAGTCACCGCTGAGGGCGTCGGAGAGCAGGTAGGCCCCGATGTTGACATCTGTCCCCTTCTCCTCGACCTTGATCACCTCCACCGTTCTCGGCCCGTCGGGGGAAGGGTGGGCGAGAGGCATCCGGACATTGCTGACCTGGAAACGTCCGAGGTGGATGCTGAGATGCGGAATCGTGGAGAGGGCTCTGAGATAGAAGTCCTGCCGGTTCGGTTTGTCGGGATCGCTCGGCCATGCAATGACATTGGCGGTGAAATAGCGGATGCGATGGATCTCGTGCTCTGGCAGCAGCCGCCGGGTGAAGGCGTCGAGGTCCAGCCACTTGTACGGGCTGCCCTTGAGGCGACCGTAGAAGAGGTTGAATCCGTCAACGTAGACGTTCGTCAACATAGAGTGAATATATCGTCACGCAAAGTTAAAGTGGCGCGAGTTTCGTGCGCTACGCGGGCGTGGGCGCGGACGAGGCCCGGCGGGGGCCGGGCGGCTTCATCTGGACGACTTCATGGGGAGATGGTGTGAAGCCGACGTTGGCCGCTGACGAGTTACAGCGGAGCCTGACGCAGTACCTCACGACCACCTTCGCGCTCGCGGAGAAGCCGGTCCGCGACGCGCTGGAGCGGTTTCTCAACCACCCCGAGCAGGGCATCTTCCGTGGCCCTTACCTGCGGATCCGCACCCCGTTCCGCGCCGCAGACGCGGGGTGGAAGGACCATCTGGAGTGGGTGCCGCCCGGTGGCTGGACACCGTACCGGCATCAGGCGCAGGCGTTCCGGCGGCTCAGCACGCTGAACAAGGCCGCCGAGCCGACGCTGATCACCACCGGGACCGGCTCGGGCAAGACCGAGTCGTTCCTGATCCCGGTGCTCGACCACTGCCGGCGGCGGAAGGCGAGCGGCAGGCGCGGGGTGAAGGCGGTGCTGCTCTACCCGATGAACGCGCTCGCCACCGACCAGGCGCACCGGCTCAACGACTACCTCCAGCAGCCCGGCCTGCACGAGGTGACCGCCGGGCTCTACATCGGTGACACCCCCGAGGTCGGCTATCCGAAGGTGATGACCCGGCGGGCGGAGATCCGCAGGAACCCGCCGGACATCCTGATCACCAACTACAAGATGCTCGACCTGCTGCTCCAGCGCTCCGACGACCTGCCGCTCTGGGAGGACGCCGAGCCAGCGTACGTGGTGGTCGACGAGTTCCACACCTACGACGGCGCGCAGGGCACCGACGTCGCGATGCTGCTGCGGCGGCTCGCCTCGGCCACCGGGCACTCCCGGCCCGGCAGGCCGCTCGGCGACATCTGCCCGGTCGCCACCTCCGCCACCCTCGGCGAGGGTGGCGACAGCACGGTCATCAGGGAGGTCGCCGAGCAGGTCTTTGGCACCCCGTTCGGCGAGGACGCCGTCGTCGGGGAGGACCGGCTCACCGCCGAGGAGTTCGTCGGCGATATCGACGTCACGCTGCCGTTGCCCGAGGTGCAGGAGCTGGCCGCTCTCCCCGACCCGCTCAGGAACCCGGCCGCCATGGAGCTGATCAGCCAGGCCGTCACCGGGAAGAGCGGACTCAGCTCGCAGGAGCTGGGCGGGGTGCTGCGACAGCACATCCTCACCCAGGCGGTGCTCGACCTGCTCAGCGGTGGCCCGGCGACGCCGGCCGAGATGCTCGAACTGCTGCCGCGCCGGGGCGCCTACAACTGGGGTGCGGCCATCCGTCAGTCACCCACCCAGGCGGCCACCGCGCTGGCCCGGTTCGTGGCGCTGCTCTCCTACGCCCGCGACCCGGAGAGCCCGGAAGGCCCGGAGGACTCCAAGCGGCCGTTCCTGCACATCGAGACCCATATCTGGGTGCGGGCCGTCTCCCGGCTGCTCCGGCTGGTCAGCCACACCTCGGCCTTCGCCTGGATCGGCGAGTCGGCCGTGCTGGACGCCGACTCGACGTTCGACGTGATGGGCAAGACCCTGCTGCCCTCGGTCTACTGCCGCCACTGTGGACGGTCGGGCTGGGCCGCCTACTCACCGGAGCGGGACCCGGCGGAGCTGGTCACCAGCCCGGAGAAGATCTACCGCGCCGCCGTCGGGCCGGAGAAGAAGCGTGTCCGTCCGCTGATCATGGCCACCCGGGGCGAGGTCGAGGGGCAGGTACGGGAGCTGGCGATCCTGGACGGCGAGCGGGTCCGCCCCGTCGATCCGACGAAGGACCGGTACGACGAGGGCGACATCGTCTTCGTCCTCACCAACCTGGACACCAAGTCCGAGGCGAACAACGCCGCCGAGCAGGACCGCTGTCCGGCCTGCGGGATGGACCAGGGCATCCGCTTCCTCGGTGCCGGCCTGGCCTCGCTGGCCGCGGTGACCGTCACCCAGCTCTTCGCGGGCAACCAGCTGGCGGCCAAGCAGCGCAAGACGCTGCTCTTCAACGACTCGGTGCAGGACGCCGCCCACCGGGCCGGTTTCGTGGCCAACCGGTCGTACGCCTTCTCGCTGCGGCGGCTGCTGACCGCCCGGCTCGACCCCGGCACGCCGATCCTGCTCAACGACCTGGTCGCGGACCTGGCCGCGGTGGCGAGCGCGGAGGATGTACTGCCCTCGGTGGTCCCGCCCGACCTGCACGACCGGCCGGAGATCGACGCGATCCTGGCGCGGGAGACCGCCGGGTCCCCGCAGGCGTGGGATCTCATCGGCGAGCGGCTGGCGTTCGCCACCATCATGGAACTCGGCCTGCGCTCCCGGCAGGGCCGCACGCTGGAGCTGACCCGTACGGCGGCGGCCGAGGTGGTGCTGGGCGATCCGGTGAAGATCGCCACTCTGGCGCGCGATGTGCACACCGGCATGCCCGGGATGATCGAGCTCGCCTCCGAGGACCGCTATCTCGTCTACGTCCGGGGTCTGCTGGAACGGCTGCGCTACCGCGGCGCGATCAAGCACGTGTGGCTGGACAAATGGCTCGGAAATGCTGGAAGCAACAGGTACAACGCGATCTGGGGCAGGCGTCCGGAGGGGATGCCCGCGTTCCCCAGGGGGCTGTCCGCGCCGACGTTCCTGCTCGACCGGCAGAAGCGGAAGTCGGAGTTCGACCGGATCGACGCCGACCAGGGCTGGTACCAGGACTGGACCACCCGCTGCCTCGGCCTCGAACGAGGCATGGCCGGTCTCTATCTCTCCCGGCTGCTGCCGATGCTGGCCGGCGAGGGCGTGATCTCCGTACGGCCGGCCGATGACGGCGCGACCAGGGTGTACGGGCTGCAGCCGGGGCACATCCAGGTCCGTCTGCTGGAGAAGGCCCAGGTCAACGATGCCGGGATCGGCTGTGACCGGTGTGCCTGGGAGCAGACCGTCCACCCCGAGATCTTCGACAACTGGTACGGCCAGCCCTGCCCGCGCTACCGCTGCGGCGGTCACCTGACCAACCGGGGCAGTCAGAACTACCAGCTCGACTACTACCGGCGGCTCTACCTCGCCCAGGGCGGCGAGGGCGCGTTCCGGGTGGTCACCGCCGAGCACACCGGCGCGCTGACCCGAAGCCAGCGCGAGCAGGTCGAGCAGCGCTTCCGCGACGGCGACCGCTACAGCGACCCGAACGTGCTCGCCTGCACGCCCACCCTGGAGCTGGGCATCGACATCGGCGACCTGTCGGCGGTGATCCTCGCCTCGCTGCCGCCGGGCCCGGCGAACTACGTGCAGCGGGCCGGTCGTGCGGGCCGCCGCAGCGGCAACGCGTTCCTGGTCACCATGGTCGGCCGGTCTCCGCGCGACCTCTACTTCCTCAACGAGCCGCGCGACATGATCGACGGTGAGATCGTGCCGCCCGGCAGCTACCTGTCGGCCGTGGAGATCCTGCACCGTCAGTACACCGCCCACCTGGTCGACCTGTGCGCCAGGGGAGGGCTCGACGGTGTGCTGCCGCTGCCCAGGTTGGCCTCGGCGCTGTTCGGCGAGACGGGCTGGCTGGCCGGGTTCACCACCGCGGCCCTCGCGGCGGGCGACACGGCGGTGCAGGGGTTCCTCGACCTGTTCGGCACGGTGCTGACCCCCGAGGCGGTCGCCGACCTGCGCGGGTTCGCCACCGAGGGCCTGGCCCGGGTCGTGGCGGAGGCGACCGAGTCGTGGCGGCAGCGCCTTGCCGACCTGCGGGAGCGAATCGGTGTCATCGACACCGCGATCGAGGCGCTGGTGGAGTCCGACCCCGTTCAGCGCGCCCAGAAGCGGGCGCTGACCGCCGAGCGGCGGGCGGTGGCCAAGCGCATCGGCGAGCTCGGCCGGGAGAACGCCCAGGGGGCGCTCGTCGAACTCGGGCTGCTGCCGAACTACTCCCTGATCGACTCGACCACCACCCTGGAGGCGACGATCACCTGGGAGGAGGAGATCGAGGGAGGCAGGCGCTACCACGGTGAGGTACGGGAGTACCAGCGCCCGGCCCGGCTGGCGCTCACCGAGCTGGCCCCCGGCAACTCCTTCTACATGCGCGGCTACCAGCACGAGGTGACCGGCCTGGACATCGGCACCCCGTCCCGCCCGGCCTGGGAGCGGTGGCGGGTCTGCCCCGGCTGCGGTTACGTGCGGACCACGCTCGCCGCCGAGGACACCGGCCCCTGCCCGCGCTGCGACAGCCGCGACATCGGCGAACTGGGCTCCCTGTACGGTGTGCTGCGCCCGACCCGGGTGACCTCGCACGACCGGCGTGACGACGCCCAGATCCGCGACGACCACGATGACCGGCAGAGCCGCTACTACGAGACGGCCGTCGCGGTGGACATCGAGCCCGCCGACATCGTGCCCGGATCGTGGCGGCACAAAAAGGTGGTGTTCGGCCTCGACTTCACCCGCAAGGCGGTCGTCCGCCGGTTCAACCTGGGCACCACCCGCTACGACCGGCCCGCCACCGACCGGTTCGCCGGGGAGGACGTCCGGCTCAACCCCTTCCACACCTGTCCGGCCTGTGGCGGCACGACCGTGGACGGGCCGCCGGTGGCTTCCCAACAAGACGCGCTGATCGCGAGCTCGTACGCCGACCCCGGACGCAGGCACCACCGGCCCTGGTGTGCTCACCGGCGCGAGGCGCAGGACGCCGAGCACCTCCAGTTGCTCCTCGCGCACGAGTTGCGCACCGAGGCGCTGCGCATTCTGCTACCGGTCGCCACACTGCTGATCGAGGAGCGAATGGCCTCCTTCGAGGCCGCGCTGATGGCGGGGGTGGCCGCCAGGTACGGGGGCGACCCTGACCATCTCGCCGTCGTCACCGCCACCATGCCCGACCAGGAGACCGGTCGGCGTCGTCGCTTCCTGGTGCTGCACGACACGCTGCCCGGCGGTACCGGATATCTGCACCGTCTCTCCTCACCGGAGGGATTTCGCGAGGTGCTCGAAGCGGCGCTGCGGATCGTGGAGGAGTGCCCCTGCAAGGAGGACCTGCGCAAGGCGGCCTGCCACCGCTGCCTGCTCTCGCACGTGTCGGGTACCAAGTACGACAAGGTCAGCCGGTCCGAGGCGCTCGTCATGCTGCGCGAGCTGCTCGACACCTGGGACCCCGCGCGGGTCGCCACCACCGACGCGATCTCACTCTGGGACCAGGTGGAGAGCGAGCTGGAGGCTCGTTTCCTCGGCGGCCTGCAGTCCTGGGCCCGCCGCACGGACACGCCGGGCACGCTGGGCATGGCCGGTGTGCTGAACGACAAGAAGACCGCGGACCTGCGTATCGAGGGGCCGGACGGCTCGATCGTGCACTGGCAGATGATCCTGCAGAACACCATCAAGGGCACCCGCCCCGACGTACTGTTCCGGCGGTTGGACGACGTGCCGCTGGAGGTCGCAGTCTACCTCGACGGCTACGCCTACCACGCCTCACCGGAGAAGAACAGGCTGGCGGACGACGCCGCGAAGCGAGCCAGGCTGCGCGCCGACGGACGGGTCGTCTTCCAACTCACCTGGGACGACATCGCCGACTGGGAGGCACTCGAACACGCACCCTTCGTCAAGGGAGAGCCACCGCGTGCTCCCTACCTGGGCAACGCGCAGGCCAGAGCACGTCAGATCTACCAGCAAGTCAGCTCCGGCCGGGATCCCGACGAACTGGTCCGCACGGTGTGGGCCAACCCCGTCGACACACTGCTCGCCTTCCTCCGCGACCCCCGGCCAGAACTGTGGTTGCACCGGGCCGAAGCCGCCGCCGCCGGACTGATGGGGCTGGCGAGGGGCCAGAGCCGCTCCGGCCCAGGCGGTGTGCCGGAACGGGTGACGGCCGCGCTCCGCGGGGCGTCCCTTCCGGCTCCGACCAGCGAGAAGATCATAACCATGCACGCCGTGGACGCGGCCGGCTGTCCGCTCGTCGTGGTGCTCGACGGCCGCGACGGCTACCGATGGACCGCCTTCGCGCTGATCGACGACCGGAAGGAGACCATCAAGGCGGACCGGGAGGGGCACGAGAGGCGCTGGGCGGCCTGGCTCTACTGGGGCAACCTGCTGCAGTTCCTGGACGCGGGGTCGGGAGAGGGCGGGCAGCTCGCGCTCACCGATCTGGACGCCTTCGACCCCTCGCTGCTCGCGGTGGCCGGAGGAGAGGGGACCGCCTCCACGCTGAGCCTGCTGCCCCTCGAAGACGACGAGGGCGAGGTGACCGTTCCGGCGGATACCGTACGGCCGCCACGGGAGAGCTCCCAGACCGAGACCGTTCCCTTCCCAAGGCTTCCCGCCGCGTCGCAGGCCGATCGGATCGTGCGGGAAGGCGGCACCGAGGGGCAGGATCCGCGCTGGGAGAAGATCTACGACGTGCTCGACCCCGGAGAATCGGGGCTGGCCGCGTTCGCTCGTGAACTGGCCAGGCTGGAGATTCCCGCGCCCGCCTCCAACGAGGTGGGGTTCGAGCTGGGCGAGCAGGCCTGGCAGGCGGAGCTGGCCTGGCCCTCGGCCAAGGTGGCGATCGTGCTGGCCGGAGACGACGACGAGGCGCACCGGCGGAACGCCGCCTACGCGGCGGCCGGGTGGGACGTACGCGATGTGAAGGGCTGGGACCCGGAGGAACTGGCCGGGCGCGTTCTTGGCGGGCAGAGCGAGAGGACGAGGTGAACATGCAGGGTGAGGCAACGCTGCGGCTGCTCGACAAGGCGGACAAGGAGATCCTCAAGCTCCCGAGAGAGGTCAAGGGCGCGATCTACGACTTCCAGCACAAGTTCCGCAAGAGCCCGGCAAATCCCGGTCTGCACTTCAAGCAGCTCAAGGGGCATCCCCGGCTGTACTCGGCGCGGGTCAACCAGGAGTACCGCGCGCTGCTGCTGCACGCGGGCGAGGCGGACTACATCCTGGTGGCGGTCAAGAACCGCAGGGACGTCTACGACAACCTCGACCGGTTCGCCTACCAGATCAACCCGGTCACCGGTGGTATCGAGTTCGTCGACCTGGTCTCCATCGAGGAGCGGGTCCGGCATGAGCCTTCCGTCTCCGAGAAGCCGAAACCGCTGTTCGCCGCCTTCACCGCGGAGCAGCTGCTCGGGCTCGGGGTGGCGGAGCCGCTGCTCGGGTTGATCGCGAAGATCACGACCGAGGACGAACTGCTCGGGCTGGCCGAGTACGCGCCGCAGCTCACCACGGAGGTGCTGCTCGGGCTGCATGACGGCAAGAGCGTCGACGAGGTTCTCGACCAGATCACCACCCCGGTCACCGCGCCCGAACCGGTCGACGCCGAGGACTACCAGGCCGCCCTGGCCAGGCCCGCCACCCAGGTCACCACGGACGACACGGCCCTGCAGGAGGTGTTGGAGGAGAGCTTCGGCCGCTGGCGCGTCTTCCTGCACCCCACCCAGCACAAGGTGGTGGAGCGCGACTACAGCGGACCCGCCCGGATCAGCGGAGGACCGGGAACCGGGAAGACCATCGTCGCGCTGCACCGGGTGAGATACCTGGTGGACCGGCTCGGACCCGGGGACGACAAGGCGGTTCTGTTCACCACGTTCAACAAGAACCTGGCAGCCGATCTGAAGCAGCGACTGCTTGAGCTCGCGGGGGCCGAGGTGGCCCGGCGGGTGGAGATCGTCAACATCGACAAGCTCGCCACGCAGATCGTCGCGGAAGCCGAGCCCGGCGGGCGTCACCGCTGGATCGACGACACCAGGGCGCTGCAGGAGTGGGACGAACTGCTGCTGGAGCAGGGGGAGACCCGGTGGGACGGCGAGTTCCTGCACGCCGAGTGGTCCCACGTCATCCTCGGCCAGGCGATTCACTCGCGGGCCGACTACTTCCGCGCCCGCCGCGCGGGACGGGGCCGCCCCATCAGCAGGGAGGACCGCGCGGCGATCTGGCAGCTCGTCGAACGGTACGTCAAACGGCTCGACGAGAAGGAGCTGTGGACCTTCCGCCAGGTGGCGGAGCGGGCCGCGCGGCTGGAGATCGAGCGCGCCCGGGAGCTGGCCTCCTACGAGGCCGACCAGGTCAGCTCGGTCAAACTGCAGCGGGAGTCGGGGATCTGGCACCGCCCCCGCTACCGGCACGTCGTCGTCGACGAGGCGCAGGATCTGAGCAGTGCCCACTGGAAGATGCTCCGCGCGATGGTTCCCGAGGGGCCGAACGACATCTTCCTGGTCGGCGACACCCACCAGCGGATCTACGGCAACTACGTATCGCTCGGCAGCCTCGGCATCAACATCCGGGGACGTTCGGCCAAGCTCACCCTCAGCTACCGGACCACACACGAGATCCTCGGCACGGCACTGGGACTGCTCGGCACCGAGGACTGGGACGACCTCGACGACGGCCGCGACGACCTGCTCGGCTACCGGTCGGTTCTGCACGGAGCACGTCCCGTACTGCGTTCGGCATCCACCCCGGACGCCGAACTTGACGCCGTCGTCGAGCAGGTCCGGGAGTGGGACGACGTCGCGCCCGCCTCGATCGCGATCTGCGTCCCCGAGCGCCGCATGGTGGCCGAGGTCGAAAGCCGGCTGAGTAAGGCGGGGATCAGGGCCGCGGCCATCGGATCGGGCGGGCCGAAGTTGTACGACGCGGTCCACGTCGGCACGATGCACCGTTTCAAGGGCCTGGAGTATCAGCGGATGATCCTCGTCGGCGTGGCGGAAGGGCTGGTTCCATCCCGGCACGTCTCCCAGTATCGGGAGACCGACCCGCTGCGTTACCGACGGGAGCTGCAACGTGCCCGCTCGCTGCTGTTCGTCGCCGCCACCCGGGCCAGGGACACCCTGGTGATCTCCTGGCACGGTCAGAAGAGCAGATTCCTGCCGTGAGGACGATCGCCGACCGTTATCGGCTCTCCACCCCCATAGCCCGAGGCGGGATGGGGGCCGTCTGGCAGGGATCGGACCTGCGGCTCAACCGTCCCGTCGCGGTCAAGCTGATCTACCAGGACGACCTGGTCACGAAGAACGAGGCCACCCGCCGTTTCTACCGTGAGGCACGGATCACCGCCCGCCTGCGACACCCCGGCGTGCCCGCCGTCTACGACTTCGGCAGCGAGAACGGGGAGCTCTTCATGGTCATGGAGTACCTCGAAGGCCACACGATCGCGGACCTGATCGCCGAGCGCTCACCGCTGCCGGTCTCCTGGGCGGCCCTCGTCGGCGCGCAGGTCTGCGCCGTCCTGGCCGCGGCCCACGGCGCCGGCCTGCTCCATCGGGACATCAAACCGGGCAACCTGGTGATGTGCCCGGACGGCACGGTCAAAGTGCTCGATTTCGGGGTGGCAACCGCGCTGGGAACCAAGGAGTTCTCGCAGATCACCCAGGCCGGGCAGGTCCCCGGCACGGCCCGTTACATGGCGCCGGAACTGGTGGACGGTGCGGAGGCGAGCCGTTCCAGCGACCTGTACACGGTGGGTTGCCTGCTCTACGAACTGCTCACCGGCTCGCGCCCGTTCGCCTCGAAGGACCTGTTGACGGAGATCGACCGAAGTCGGCGTGAGCCTCCCCCCGGCCTGGGGCGGCCGGATGTCTCCGGTGAACTGGAGGGGCTGACACTCCGGCTGCTCGCGAAATCTCCCCAACAGCGTCCCGAGAGTGCTCTGACGGTCTTCGAGGGTCTGATCCCCCTGGTGAAGGACCTGCCGGCGCTTCCCGGACTGATCGGCGAGGAACTCCACACCGACCCGGTGCACATGTACGCAGCGGCCATCCGGAATATCAGCGGGTGATGTGAATGGTGCACCCGAACCGAGGAACGGGTCGCTTCAAATCTACATATGAAAGGAGTTTTCATCCGTAGGCGATGGTGACGAACCGCTCGCGACTCCTGGCTGAAAGTGTAAGACTCGTCGAGTTCGAAAACCTTCTCGGTGGTTCCCCCGCAACGACGCTCCCTGAGGACGCATGAAGGCTGACACCCATACTCCTGCTGAGATCTTCGGTCGCGACATCCGCTATCTGATCCCCCTTTTCCAACGCCCCTACGTATGGAACAAGGCCGACCAGTGGGAACCCCTCTGGGAGGATGTGCGGGCCGTTGCCGAGCAGGTCCTGGAAGGAAAATCGAGTGCGTACGGCGCACAGGAGATCCCTCCGCACTTCCTCGGCGCCATCGTCTTGGAACAGCAGTGGTCGCAGACCATGCTCATTACCATCAGGAACGTCATCGACGGGCAACAGCGCCTGACGACCCTGCAGATCCTGCTGGACGCCGCACAACTGGTGGCCGAACGACATGGCCTGTCGAGGGATGCCCAAGCGCTTCAGACGCTGGTTCTCAACCGCGAGGGACTGACCGAGAGTCCGGACGAGGTCTTCAAGGTCTGGCCCACCGATCGCGATCAGGACGCGTTCCGTGTCGTCATGGACAACGAGCGGGATGTTCCCGAGGAACTCGCCACCAGCACGATCGTTCAGGCCCATCGGTTCTTCGTCGACACGCTGACCAAATGGGCCGAGCCCGACGGTGACTCGGAAAAGTGCAAGCATCGGATCACCGCGCTTACTCATACGCTGCGGAGCTATCTCAAGCTGGTGGTGATCGACCTTGAGCCGGGTGACAACGCGCAGGTCATTTTCGAGACGCTCAACCACCGTGGAACACCGCTGCTCGCGGCGGACCTGGTCAAGAATCTGGCATTCCAGTTGGCCGCGGCCCAAGGGGGGGACCTCCAAAGCCTGTACCAGCAGTACTGGAAGCCTTTCGACTCCAATCACTGGCGGCGGAACGTCCGGCAGGGACGGCTCTACCGCCCCTATGTCGATACCTTCCTCCAGCACTGGCTCACCATGCAGCGACTCCGCGAAGTGCCCGCGGACCGTGTCTTCAGCGAGTTCCGAGACCATGTGCGCCTCTCCGAACTCCAGGCCTGGGAGATCATGCGGGACCTGGCCGCCGACGCGCAGGTCTACGAGGAACTGGAGAACCTTCCCTGGAACTCGGTGGAGGGGACGTTCTACTACCGGGTCATCCGCATCATGGAGGCCACCGTCGTCGGCCCCTTCCTGCTGTGGATTCTGCGATGGCCCGAAGGGCGGATGCCGGCGGCACAGCGCCTCAAGGCACTGACATCGATGGAGAGCTGGCTGACCCGCCGGATGCTGTGCAAGTTGTCGACCAAGAACTACAACCGCATCCTCATAGACCTGCTGCGGGAACTGGACCGCAACGGGCCTGAGGCGGCCGGTGATGTCACTGAGGCGTTCTTCGCCGGTGCCACCGCCAACGTCGGCTACTGGCCGTCGGACGACGAGGTCATCCAGGCCATGGAGCGGTTGCGGGTCTACAAGGACCTGACCCAGGCCCGGTTGCGGATGGTACTGGAGGCGCTTGAGGACAACCGTCGGCGCAAGTGGTCGGAACATGAGCACTGCCCTCGGGGGTGTCTGACGATCGAACATGTGATGCCGCAGAACTGGGGGGAGCACTGGGGTGGAGACACGATCGACCATGCCTCACGCCAGCGCAGGGACCACCTTGTCCAGACCCTGGGCAACCTGACCCTGGTCAACGACCGACTCAACCCCAAACTCTCGAACCGGCCGTGGACCAATAGCGAGGTGCAGGCACGAGGTCTGACCGATCCAGAGCCGAACATCGGCAAACGGGATCTGCTCCTCAGACACGCCACGCTCAAGCTCAACGCCGAGATCGTCGCCGATCAGCAGGAGGCGTGGACCGAGGAGACCATAACGGCGCGCTCGACCGAGCTCGCCGAACGCCTCGTCCGAATCTGGCCGCGCCCGGCCGGGTCACCGGAAGCCCCTTCGGTTTAGTAGTAAGGACCGATCGCTCCTCAGTACCGGTCGAAAGCTGCTTTCCGGGAAGCTCACGTCTCTCTTGATTCGACGTCACGCTTCCCGGAAAACGGCTTTTTCCTCAGCGAGGAAGTGTCGCCGGTCAGGCGAGGTCGTCGAAGCCGCCGTTCTTGATGTTGCCGATGAAGGTGTTCCACTCGGTGCGGCTGAAGATGAGGGTGCCGCCGTCGCGGTCTTTGGTGTCACGGACGGCGACGTCGTTGCCGACGAAGGCCATCTCGACGCAGCTCGGGCCGCTGCCGCTGAGGCTGCTCTTGCGCCAGCGCGCGCCGGAGAGGTCAGGTTGCTGCATATCTTGCTTCCTTCCTCTAGCGATCTTCGCGTAGAGACGTGAGTAGCGCGGCCGTGTCAGCCGGGCTGAGCGCTATCGCACGAAGATGCTCACAGATGTGGTTGTACTGCTGAATATCTGCCTCTTTTTCAAGAAACAGATCACCGACCATGCTGTCAATGTGAATTACGTCGGAGCCCTCCGTGTCGAACTTCAGGACGATGAAGCTACCGGGCATTCCCGGATGGGCTCCGGCGGAAAACGGGATGACCTGGACGGTGATGTGCGGGCGTCGAGCCTGCTGAATGAGATGCGTGAGCTGGGCACGCATGATGGCGTCGCTGCCGACCGTTCGGTGTAGAGCGGCTTGGTCGATGATTGCCCACAGCCGCAGAGGAGTCTCGTGCTCAAGAAGAGCCTGGCGCTGCATCCTGGCGGTGACGAAGCTGTCAACCTCTGCGGCGGTGGCGGTTGGCAGTACGCCCGGGATCACCGCCCGCGCATAGTCCTCGGTCTGCAACAGACCGGGGATGAAAAGCGACTCGTAGTTGATGGCCTGCTGGGCCTCGGCCTCCAGGCCGATGTAGGCGCTGTACTTGTCAGGGAGGTCTGCTTCGAGGCCGTGTAACCACCCGCGCTGCTTGGCCTCCTTCTGTAGCGTCACCAGGTCGGTGCGCTGGCTGCCGGTGACACCATAGGCGTCGAGCAGGGCGTTGAGTGTCCGGAGCTGCGGCTTGGTCTTGGCCGTTTCGATCCGGTGGAGCGTGGCGAGGTTGACGTCGGTCTTCTCGGTCACCTCGGCCTGGGACAGCCCGGCCTCCTGGCGGAGGCGGCGCAGTTCGGCTGCCAGACGCCGCAGACGCACCGTTGGCGGTTGACGCTTGGTCCGTGGCAGGGGTGCAACTGCCACCAACTCATCCTTCTCTTGCATCTTTGGCACCTCTCTGAACTATGCGGGCAGTGTAAGAACCTGCATTGCATTTACTTATGGTGATGGTGCATGCTCTCTCCGTAAGCCTTCCAGGCGGGCGCCCCGCTGGAAGGCGAAACGCATGATTTCCCCAGACGGCCGGGCGGGCGATCTTCCCTCCCGAGGCGGCCCACCCCGTACCGGGTGTCCGTCCGGCCTCAGCGGTACGACCGGCGATACATCTGCGACGCTCCCCGGCCGTACTTCCCGTAGGACCGGCACCGTGCCCCCGTCCCCCGTGGGGAAGCGCGGCGTCCCCGGCTGCGAACGGTGCCGGTCCTATGCCCGACGTACCAACCAGGAGCGGGTGAAATGACCGGTGCCACCAGCAGCACGCAGTACCTCAAACTCTCCGTCTTCCCGACCTCGCCCTACTACGCCCGGGTCCACGTCCGGCGCGTACTGGAGAGCTGGCACCGGGACGACCTGATCGAGACCGCCCAGCTCATCGCCTCCGAACTGGTCTCCAACGCGATCACCGCGCACGCCGCGTGCCCCGACGCCGCCAAGGCGATCCGCTACGCCGACCCGGACCAGATCTGGATGGACCTCTACCGGATGGGCGAGACCGTCGTGCTCCGCGTCTGGGACGCCAGCCCGCTCACCCCGGTCGTCCGCGACCCCACCCCCGACGACGAACACGGCCGCGGCCTGCACCTCGTCGACCTCCTCGCCACCGACTGGGGCTACTACCGCCCAACCCCCGGCGGCAAGATCGTCTGGTGCACCCTGGCGCCCCCACCGCCACTCCCCGAAGAGCCGCTCAGCCCCGAGGAAGGGAATGGTCGAATGCCTCTGGAAGGTCACCGGCCGGCTTGAGCCGTACGGCGACAGCGTGTCGGTTGAAGAGAGCCACGATCGTTTGAACCGCAGGCTCGCGGCCTGACTGCGCGCGAAACCGTGGCGTACTCGATCGATGAGCAGGTTCTGTCCGTCGGTTTGCCCGGTGAGATCCACACAAGGACCTTCCTGGCAGGGGCACTCCTTTGGTGAGCGGGTCCGTGGCGGACGGCGCTCTCTGCGTCGGCCGCACGTCAATAGCAAAGAGTGAGGCTTCGAAATCTCTCGGTAACGTAAAGTTAAGTGAGTGCTCTTCGCCTTCATCGATGAAAGCTGTCGTGTCCGCCAGGATGACGACTGCGTTTATGTCCTTGCTGCCGTCCTCCTGCCAGCGGAGAAACTCAACCAGATCAGGTCAATGATGGACGCCTTGCGGTACGGCAAGGCGCCCACCGTTCACTGGAGGACGGAGCGAGGCGCACGCAAGCTGCTCATTGCGCAGGCGGTGGCCTCCTTGGAGTGTGCATCGGTGGTTGCCGTCAGCCTGCACGGCACCGCGAGCCGCTCGGAACGCGCCAGGCGTCACTGCCCACTCCGGCTGTTGCCCGAATTGTCAGCACGTCAGGTGGAGGCCGTGGTCTTTGAGTCGCGACGGGAGCAGGACGCCGGAGATCGGTAGCTCGATCGCCCGCCTGCTGCACGCCAAGGGGGCTCAGGTCACCGTCTTCGCCGAGACGGAGCTTATGATCTTCGGCCCGGTATGCCCCCGACTTTCTCACTCAATACACATCAGGCGCTAATTTAGGTGGCTTGATGGTGATTTTTCTCCTCATAAAGTCGATCGGTCGTGCCACTGCTGGAAAACCCGAGGTTGAGCAGCACGACGGACTCGCCCTTACTCAGCGGGGTCCGTCCATGAGGTATGTGCACGCCGTGGAACCACACCGCCTCGCCCACGTTCAGATCCAACGCCATCACGTTCTCCCTGCCGAGTAGGAAGTATGTGGCCGTGGGCCGGGACGAACCCCGCGTCCGTTCCAGGCAGACCAGGCAGCTGAATTCAAAAATGTTCCAGTCGTCAACGTGCAATGGGACCCAGTCGCCCTCCCGATAATACAGGTAAGTTGCGTAAACCGATCGCGAAAGATTGCCATCGATGACAGACGCCCGTAAAGAGGCGGCGAAGTCGGAGGTGCCTAGAGCCTGGACTATCTCGTCACTCGCCCTGGCGATGTGCCGTTCACCGTGTGGGATGACATTGCGCCGCGCCCTGATTTGATCTTCCTGAATCGCGTCCCACAACATTTGGTCGATCGCCACCTCGGATATGAGTTCAGGCTCCATCGCTCGACGTGGCGCCATCATCTCGGCAATGGCCGAGACCACCTCACTCCGAGGACCGTGACGCGGAAGACGGCCCGATGGTGTCAGAGGTATTAGTATGGAGTTCCATTCATCGGCGTCGGACATGTTCTCACCATCCCGGGTGGAGATGCCTTGGTTTTCTAAGGCTAGACTGGGCGAGTAATTATCGGCGATATCATGTCTGGCTCTTAAATGGCATGTCTTTCTCGTCCGAGATGGCTTTCTGGCCGTATTCCCGGTGTTTTCCACGCGCAGATGAAGGGCCTGTCACCGCGGCTCCTTGAGTCTGGAAACGGTCTGGACGCCGCCCCGGGCCTCTGGCGGCACCCTCGTTTCCGAACGTCGTCTCCAAAACCACGAGATCGCGAGCAAAGTGACGACCATGGACAGCAGTGCGGAAACGAGGATCGCGGTCCGGGCATCCACGAAAACTCCCGGGGTTCCGGACATGTACCCAAGCGCCAGGCAGGTGTTCACGAGCACGCGGTAGTACGCCCATGCTCTGCCGTGCATCTCCGGGCTGATGTTGTGGTGAATCACGTTACGGACGCCGACATTGTGCACACCGTTGCCGAAGCCACCGATGAGGAACGCCAACCCGATAACCGCGGCGATGGGAACCAACCCTTCGACCAGCAGTGCGGCCGACACGAGAAATGCTCCGCCCAGCAGCATGACGAGATGATGGCGCGACACCCTGCTCCACCCTCCGATGAGGGAGCCGGGTATGGATCCGAGCGCCCAGGCCGACAGCAGCAGACCGTAGACGGCGTCGCTGCTCGTCACCTCTCGCAGGTAGAAGACACCGGCGACGCCCTCGATGGAGGTCGCGAAGACGACCCCCGCGAAGATGGGCAGTAGCGGGCCGACGATCGGAGATCGCCACATGGCCCTCAACCCGTCGAGTGCTCCGCCGAAGGGGTTCCCGCCCACCGACACGCGTTTGTCGATCTCACCGGGGATGACCAGTCCGACGACGAGCGCCATCACCAGGAAGGTGGTGCCGTTGAGCCCGAGCAACCACGAGGATCCCACTATGGGGTGGAAGGCGCCGCAGAAAGCGGGGCCGGCCAGACCGGCGATGGACAGGGCTGTCGTGAGCCCGCCGTTGGCCTTCTCGATGCCCGCCGTCCCGGCGACCGTGGGAAGCAATTTGAAGCTGGCCGACGAAGAGGTAACGGCCAGCACATTGGCCAGAGCGACAAGAGCGACCCGTACGTGGAAATCTGGAATCAGCGTCGCCGCTGCGAAGAGTGCGGCCTGGAGCAGGACCGCCGCTACCCAGACCTTCTTGGCGTTAGCGCGATCCACGAAGGCGCCGAGAGCCGGTGCCAGGAGCAGCGGGGGGACCAGTTCGGCGAAATACACTTCTGTGACCCACCATGTCGGGCCTTTGTCCGCCGCGTCCAGGACCATCGCCAAAAGTGCGATGCCGTCTCCGAACGCGGAAACAAGCGTTCCCAGGATGAGCGCGACCAGGGCGAAGGGAGGTCTTGTGAACGTCATTCCCTATCCATTTGCAGTAACAACACGTCGCATGGCCACCCTTGTGCGCCACCTTGGTCGACCCTTGTGAGTTCACTCGCCTTCAGGCTCAGACCGGCTTCCTTTGCCAGGGCAATGATTTCACCAGATTCCCAGATGCGCTCTCGATGTACGCCCAGAACTCCTGGGAAGCGGTGGCCCTGATATTCTATGAAGTAGTTCTGTCGAAAATCCCGGTCTTGGTAGTGAACTCCTCGCCAGAGCAGGCGGCGAATGCCTTCAGCGTCCTCGAATTCCACGACATCCATCGCCCCGCTCAACTTCTCGAAACGCTCGAGAATCCCATCTTGGTAGACGACCATAATGGCATGCCCTTGAGGGGTGAGCGAACTCGTTATGTACCGTAGCAGCATCCGGACCTCCTCCTGGGTCCGAAACGAGTTGATGGTCGCATCGCCCATTACCAGCAGGTCGGCCTTTGTTCCGTGTAGAGGCGATGTACGCAGGTCGCCGGAATGGAAGCGTGCCCGCTCCTCATCGTGAAATCGCTCCTGGAAGGCGGTGCGTGCGGACACCGAATTATCCACCCCTAGAATGGTTCCGGTGAATCCGCTCTCGAAGAGATTCCAGGTGATGCGTCCTTCCCCACACCCCAGGTCGATGATCGTATCTGGGTGAACCATGCGCACCAAGGTGGTGATGGCTGGTACATCCCATCGCTGAGGCCAGGCACCACATTTATGGTAGGCATAAAAATCGTCTTCGAAAAAGCTTATTAGGGGAGTGTTGGGAAACTTTCGCATGATATACCGAAAAGGCCCGAAAAGAGCATCCTCGCCCCATGGGTTAGACATCGGTGGTTACCGCCTGTCGCTCGGCGTCTCGCAGATAGGTGTTGTCGATCGGACGCCCTAGCGTTCGCATGTCGTAGGCATGACGCCGAAAGGTGTCGATAAGCCAATCCAGCATGGCGGCGGCATCGGGTCCGAGATCCTCTGACATGCTCCCCTTCTCTGCTATCAGCCAAAAGAACCTCGCTCGCCGCCAATACGTTTCCAGATCGGCGGACACGGTCGGATGACGATAGCCCATCCGAGCCAAGGAGATGATCAGAGCCATCACATGTGCGTAGACATGTAATGCAGACAGGATCATCAATGAATCCATCCTGCGGCGTTTTCCGTTCACCGGATTCCAGGGGATCGTGTAGGTGCGTTCCCCCGGACCTCCGTAACCCGGCTTGAGCAGACGGCGAACCGCGATCAGATCGTACAGCTTTTGGTGGCAGGCTTCATGAATAACGGCATCTGCGACGGCCACAGGATCCCCGAGAAGCGACTGATTGAGGATCGAGACCTCGGGGACGGGGACAATGAAGGCCGAACCGATGGCGTCGCATTCGATGATCAGGGCACCTGACACGCTTCGCATTGTTGTAACGGCGAGTTCGCCGAGCGCCGCCACCAGAAGTTTTACGCCCTCGGCGACCTTGGCCGCGTGATCCCGTGTCGCGTCGATCGGGACCATATTGTGCGGGAGCAGGTCGTTCTGAACCGCATGGATCTGTAGAAGGCCCGGCTCCAGTTGAGTCCAGTTTCCTGCCAGGTTGTACGACTTGTCGTGCACGGGAAATTCAATTTGATCACCAGTTCGGCTGAGAAGCAGAACGCCCTGTTGGAGGATCTCCCGAGCCGCGCCTGGGTCTTGACGGATCACACATGCCTTGAAGGCCTTGTCGAGGTGGGTGCGCCAGATACTTCGTCCCAACAAGGATTCATTGACCACCGGCATGTTAACACCGGTTGACCGACCCAACATGTCGACCAGTCCGGTGTGAAAGACCTCCAGGTCCGTCCTCAAAGCATCCGGATCACCAAAGGGGCCCTGCAACAAAAAGTCCGTCGACTGAGTGTTCATGTGACCGTTCCTTAAACCGCTGAAGGGGGTGGGCGAAAGGATCCTTTCGCCCACCCCGTCCGTTACACCACTCCCGGGTACTGGGCCTGCGCCTTCACATCAGGCACGACAACGGTGGAGACAGGCTCGCCCAGCTCGTTGTCGATCTCCTCAAGAAGGTCCTCGAAGTTGATGACGGTCATTTTTACACCCCCTTTCTTCTGGCTCGTAGTCCGGATCACACTGCTGCGAGCCGGTGACCTTGGGGGCACTGAGAGCCCAATGGGGCAGTGAGGACTTCTCCACGCAAGTGCGTGGTCATGTCGTGCTCTAAACCCGTAGGGATGAGTGCAGGAATACTGGTCGCGTCGACTCTTCCATGACTGGAAAATGGTTTCGAAAGGTGCGTCGAGCGTTGCCCTTGGACACGAATCCGTGTCGTGCACGACAAGTCTTTTGGTGTGGGCGTGAAGAGGGCTGCTTGACCGGAAGCCGTGTGCGGCTTTTGGCCTTAATAGCTGAGTGCGGCCGATAGTAGTGCCCCGTGTCCCGGATTCCGATGGATGAGGTTCGGAATGTGGTCGTGATCAGCGGGAGACAACGAATTCAGCCGTATCCCTCGTCAAGGCGGGGACACCGTGGAGCTCTGCTCCTCTGTGGAGATCAACCCGGGTTGAGGTTTCCGCCCGGTGTGATGTCGGTGAGCCGGGTGAGGCCGGCCGCCCGGAGCGCGGTTACGGCGGCATCGAACTGGGAGCCGGCGACCTCTTCCGAAACCCCGCGCCTTCCTGTGATGCCCAGATACTTTTCTCGGCAGGCGCTGGTATCGCTCTGGGGTTGATCGAGGAGTTGAGCCACCACCGCTGTCGCTGCGTCGACCATCATCACGGTGGGTGGATTCTGGGCGAACAAGAAATAGCGGCCCTTGATTGATATGGGCGCGATCCTGATCGATGTTTGCGTCTCCGTCACGCGCTCACCAATTCTCTTCTGCTCCAGCGTTCGGTGGGATACGGTCGTAGACCGATCTCTCGATCGCGGGCCAACTTTCTCGCCGGAGCAAGCGCGTTCGATTCCAGCCATTTGTGAAGATGGTCTCCGTCGGACCCTAAATGATTGCTTATCTCCCGCCATGAAAGAGCCTCTGAAAGATATGCGCCGCGCTCATAGTTCAGGCGGATTCGAGCGCTGGCCTCGGGGTGGTGTTCCACCAGTTCCGGAGTCTCGAGAACGGCAGCGTGAAAAGCCGTCAGGTGAGCGTATACATGCAGGGTCGACAGTGTCCGATTGACCTTGAAGATTCTTTTTCTTGGCTGGGTGAGCGTCCAAGGCAGAAGGACCCCCGGACTGCTGTCGTCGGTGTAGCAGGAAGCAAGCAAGCCTCTTACCAGGCGAAGCTGAACGTATTTCTCGTGTAGGCACTCATGAAGGATCGATTCCGCGATCACGAGGTCACTTGCTTGTCTCAGAAATGTCTGGCCGATGCCGATGCTCTCCGGGATCTGCATCAGGTGCCAGGACGGAACCATGGTATCCGGCATCAGAAGCAGGCGCACGAGCGGCAGTGTGTTGGCGGAGATATGCGGAATCGCTTCTTGAAGTATGGAACAAGCCCTGCGTACTTTTGCCATATCGTCCGAAGAGACGCTGCCCGCCTGGAATTCACCGTCGAACGCGCTGAAACGGAAGATCTCACGCATGAGGCTCAGCAACTGCCGTGCATCGGCGTCGGCCCAATCTGTGATCGTCCAGACAGGATGTCCATCAAGCCACGGAGCCGGCGAGGTCCATCTCTCCGCCGTTTCACCGAGCATGGGAGACAGGCGGTCCCATGGCAGGTCGTACCCTGTTAGATCGTGGTTCATGCGCTGCGAAATGCGCGCCAAAACCTGAGGGCTGGTCAACGCCGTTTTTGGAGGAGATTCCAGATGGTACGCCCAAGCTCGCCCTTCGAGGAAGGTGTCGTGATCCTCATGAAGGAGTTCATAGCTTCCGAATGGGCCAGATGAAAGGTTGCTGTCTATCTCGGAGCGAACGAGCAAAGCTCTCCCTGGGGTTTAGCTACAAGCATGAGTTCGCCACATCCTGCTGCATCCTGGAGCGAGGAGTCCGTGACACCTTCGGATGTTAGATCAGGCTCGCACTCAAGGTCAACCAAGAATGTCAAATTCCTGACTTACAATTGCCGACAAGCGCTGCGAGGAACTTCGTGGTTAACTCGCACTGCCGGGTTCCGGAGTAATGGCTTATTATCATACTCGCCCCACCACGGTAAACACATGGGACTTCATGTTTTTCAACAACGTTCCGTGAGTCATGTGTTACGTGGCGTTCGCGGATTTTTCAGGGTCCGCGAAGATACACCGGTACTACATTCGTAGGTCCGCTGGGAGTGGGTTGCCGCGCCTCCGA
The DNA here is from genome assembly GCF_040675205.1 of Streptosporangium sp. NPDC049644. Lineage (NCBI taxonomy): Bacteria > Bacillati > Actinomycetota > Actinomycetes > Streptosporangiales > Streptosporangiaceae > Streptosporangium > Streptosporangium sp. NPDC049644. The sequence continues at coordinate 55,421 of NZ_JBFAOJ010000059.1, forward strand.
CAGTGGCTGATCAGGGTACGCATCTGGTGAAGCCGCCGGAAGTCCGACCAGGCCAGGACATGATCGATGGCATTGGCCGCGGGGATGAACAGCCGGGCCAGAACACGATGGATCTCGGCCAGAGACAGCCGCAGGGGCCTCAGCGCGGTGGTGCCTCCAGGAGCGGATGGTCTTTTCCCTCGTCAGCGGTTTCATCAGCGTCGGCGGGCAGGGGGCGCGCATGACGGCCAAGAACGCCAGTGCGAGCATGCAGGTGGTGACGTGCCGGTGCCAGGGCGTCCACTTGCGGACCTGGTACTGGGTCAGGCCGAGCAGGTCTTTGCCGTGCTCGTTGTTCTCCTCGATCCTCCAGCGCATCCCGGCCGCGTCGATCACCTCGGTGACGGCGGTGCTGACCGGGACATGGGCCAGGAAGAACTCCACCTCCAACGGGGCCGCGATCGAGCATCGGACCAGCAGCGTGTGCGTATCCGGGTGTGGGCGCCTGCTTGAAGTTGACCCGGTTTGGTGGACGCATGATCTCTGGAGAACCCTGACGTGCGGAGTAGGTCCGGGTCCGCTGCGGCGAGGTGTCATGGAGGCTACGACGGCGCCGGCATTCTCACCCCGGGCAAACAACCCTCTGACGGGCGATGTCTCGATCTTGGCACCCACACCCACACCCGCAACGCGCTCCTGCGCTGCCTGGGAGAATGAGGCTTCGCCTTGCTCGGACAACGCCGGCACACCCTCCAGTGCATCACCGCCAACCCAGCAAAATCGGCGACATCGTCAAAACCGCACTCGTCGTTCTCCCTCATTTCGAACACGGCTATCTGAAATAAAATTCGCTGAGATCACCTCAGTGGTCTCGTCCAGCATTTCTCCGAGGAGTGGGACGAGTATTTCCAGTTCGACACCGGGGTGAAGGACGCCTCCTGGTCGACTCGCGTGCAGACCAGGAAACTGACCAACACCGAGGAACCCGACTTCCCCGCTGACGTCGTCTGCGTCGAGTTCTACCGGGTACAGCTGTGGCCGCCGGCGGTCGGAACCGGATGAAGCCGTACTGATGGGATCGTGCTGACATCCACAGCCGTGATGTACAGCATTTCCGATGCGTACTGGAGAGCCGGCACCGGGACGACCTGATCGAGACCGCCCAGCTCGTCGTCTCCGAGCTGGTCTCCAACGCGATCACCGCGCACGCCGCGTGCCCCGACGCCGCCAAGGCGATCCGGTACGCCGACCCGGACCAGATCTGGATGGACCTCTACCGGATGGGCGAGACCGTCGTGCTCCGCGTCTGGGACGCCAGCCCGCTCACCCCGGTCGTCCGCGACCCCGCCCCCGACGACGAACACGGCCGCGGCCTGCACCTCGTCGACCTCCTCGCCACCGACTGGGGCTACTACCGCCCCACCCCCGGCGGCAAAATCGTCTGGTGCACCCTGACGTCCCCACCGCCACTCCCCGAGGAACAGCCCAGCTGAGGTCTCCCGCCAAGGCCTCCTGAAACGGCGAAAGGCGAATTCGGGTAATCCTCCCGATCATCGGGGTCGTGCCACCTGCCGGTCCGCTATGGCCCGGCAAGGTGGCGGCGCCGGCATGGGACCGAGCCACTGCGATGACGGTCGGGACGGACCGGCAGGACGCGAAGGCGCCCGCCGTACGGGGGCACAGTGGTGTAGGTAAGTCTCTGTAGATCCTGCTGGGCAGCCGCGACCGCCTGAGAGTCGCGTTTGGCAATCGTGGATCTCTGACCGAGTTCACCAGATATGAGCGGTTCGGTTTTCCGGACCCGGCGGGATGGCGTCAGATCGTCGTCCCCGTCGCGGACTCCGCGGCGCGACGTCTTCCTCAACCCGAAGTCCTACGCCGTGCTGGTGCTGACGGCGGCGGCCCTGGTACCGCTGTTGCGGGCCGCCGGAGCGGAGATCGACGGCTCCGACGACAGCCTCGACACCATCTTGGGCCTGCTCACCGGAGCCGCCGTGGGCGCGCCGGTCATGACGGTCGGGTTGTGGCCGGCCGTTCGAGGGTGCGGCAGGAGGTGCTGAGTGCCGAGCACCATGTCGACGACCCGGCGGGCCAGCAGGCGAGCGGGGTCGAGAATCGGGACGGGGACGCGGGAGCCGTCCAGAGCCAGGACGAGTTCGGTGCACGCGGTGACGACCCGCTCCGCGCCGCGATCGGCGAGGGAGCGGGAGAGTTCCTCCAGCGCCCGCCGATGGGCCGGTCGGACGCCGCCGCTCTTGACGGCGCCGATGGCCGCCGTGACCTGCAGCTGGCCGGGCCCGTCCGGCTCGACCACCGCCACGCCGCGCCGTCGCAGAGCCTCCGCGTACAGACCGGCGTGCAGGGTACCCGAGGTGGCCAGCACGCCGGCCGCGCGGACGCCGTCGGCGGCGAGGGCGTCGGCCGTGACCTCGATGATGCTCACCAGCTCCAGCCCGGCCTCTTCCGCCAGCCGCGGGACGAAGGCGTGGGCGGTGTTGCAGGGCACGGCGAGCACCTCGCACCCCGCCCGCCTCAGTCCCTCGATGCCGCGCCGCAGGTACGGGGTCGGGTCCTCGCCGTCGCCCAGCAGGCTCAAAGAACGGTCGGGGACGCGGGGGTCGCCCCAGATGACGACGGGCACGTGTCCCTGGTCGCAGGTGGCCGCCGTCTCCTCCACGAGCTTGCCGTAGAAGTCGACGGTGGCCGCCGGGCCCATGCCGCCCAGGACGCCGACCAGCCGGGTCTCGCTCACCGGGCACCGCCGGCGATGACGTGGCCGGGCAGTGCCGTGCCGGCGCCGGGCGGGCGTGAGAAGGCGCCGGGCGACATGGGACGCCCGCCCGTGACCACGACGGCCAGGTCCGCGACCGCGTGCGGGCCGGACCCGGGATCGACGGCCCGTCCCCCGGCCGGCACCGGGGCGCAATCGTGGGGCTGGGTCATTGGGAAGCGTCCTCTCCCGTGCGGTGAGCTGGGCGAGCCGGGGGCGGCTGCCCGCACAAGGATCGAGGTATAAGGTGAACCCGGTGTTCAGACGCAGCAATGTGACACCAAAGGAGTGATCGTGCAGGTTTCCGGCATCGAGCCCCAGCGGTTGCTGTCGGAGACCGACCTCGAACTCATCGACGCCCTCCAGATCAACCCGCGAGCGAGCTGGGTGGACGTCGGGACGGCGACCCGCGCTGACCCGGTGACGGCGGCGCGGCGCTGGCAGCGGCTGAACAGTACGGGTGAGGCATGGACCACCGCCGCCCTGGGGCATCGCCAGATGCACGCGATGAGCATGGTTTTCCTGGAGATCGACTGCGAGGCCGGGGCGGCGGTCGAGGTTGCCGACACGCTCGCGACGGCGGACCACCTCATCACCGTGCAGCACGTCGCCGCGGGTCACGACCTGTTCGTGATCGCCGTCGCCGCGTCGATGCCGGCGCTGGCGGACTACCTGCTCACGGATCTGCCGCGGGTGCCCGGCGTGGCGAAGGTGCGCACCCACGTCGCCACGCGCGTCTTCGAGGCCTCGTGCCGCTGGCGGTTGCGGGTGCTGCCGCCCCGATCCGCGGGTGCGCTGGTCAGGCAGCCCGGGCCGGCGGAGTCCACCAGGCAGATGGACGAGGTCGACCGGCTGCTGTTCAAGGCCCTGCTCGCCGACGGTCGCGCCACCTACTCCGAGCTCGCGGAAGCCGTCGGCAAGTCCGAGCGCACGGTGCAGCGCAGGCTGTCACGCCTGGTCGCGACCGGCGACATCGACTTCCGCTGTGACCTGGCGCGCTCTCACGCGGGCTGGCACTCCTCGGCGGTGCTGTGGCTGCGGATGCCGGACGGCCTGCTGGAGGAGACGGGCCGGGCGCTGCTCGACTGGCCGGAGACGCGGACGTGCGCGGCGCTCGCCGGGGCCCGCAACATGCTCCTCACCGTCGGCCTGCACGGGGTCTCCGACCTGCATCCGCTGGTGATGCGCCTTGAGGAGCGGTTCCCGTATGTGAGCATCGCCGACCGGCAGATCGTCCTGAGGCAGTCGAAGCTCTACGGGCGGGTCCTCGATCCCTCCGGCCGCTGCACAGGCGTCGTCCCGGTGGACCCGTGGAGCCTGTCGCCGCGTATCTGACGTTCAGCGCGGCGCGGGGATCGCGCCTCCGCTGCCCTCCCAGCACAGGCCGGCCCGCAGCACGTCGGCCTCGCCGCGCCCCACCACCTGCAGGTCTCCGATGGCCAGTGCGGGCAGGCCGAGCGCGGACACGACGGAGGTGATCCGGCCGACCTCACCGCGGACGGCGGCCTCGTCGCAGCCGGCCCGCGGCGCGGGGCCACCGAGTGTCGGTGTGATCAGGACGTCGACGCCGGACATCTCCGCCGAGAACCCGGTCCGGACGGCCAGGAGTTCCTCCACGGCCCGGCGGTACTCCCGATGGCCGATCCCGGCGGCGTCGTCCAGCTTCCGTCGCACGCCCGCGCTGTAGCTCGCGGCGTTCACCGGGTAGGTGGCCTCGTGGGTGCGCCGGGCCTGCGCGCCCACGATCGTCCAGTACGGGGCGAGGATCTCGTACGGCAGGGCGATCTCGCGGACCTCGGCGCCCAGGTCCGCGAACTCCCCGGCCTGCGCGCATCCTTCGGCGACGCCGACGACCAGCCCCGACAGCGAGCGCGGTGGCTCGACGGCCTCCCCGGAGAGCACCCGCCACACGCGCGCGCAGTCGGCGACCGAGGTGGCCATCGGCCCGACCACGTCGAACATCGGGGCGAGGGGCGCGACCCCCTCGGAGGAAAGGACGCCGGCCCTTGGGCGCAGTCCGACCACGCCGCAGCAGGCCGCCGGGATCCTCACCGAGCCGCCGGTGTCGGTGCCGAGGCCGACCCGGGCGATCCCGGCGGCGAGCGCCGCGGCCGTGCCGCCGCTCGATCCGCCGGGAGCCAGGTGCTCGTGGCGCGGGTTGCGCACATCGCCCCAGTGCGGGTTCTCGCTCGTGACGCCCCAGGCGAACTCGTGCTGGTTCGCCTTGCCGACCAGCAGCGCCCCGGCGCGCTCCAGCAGTTCGACGCACGGCGCGGTGGTCAGCGCCTCCTCGCTCCCGTACAGGACGGATCCCCGGGTCGTGCGGAGCCCGGCGACATCGATCATGTCTTTGACCACGAACGTCCAGGCCCACAGCTCGGGCGGGGTGGCGGGCAGCAGCCGGTCGCGGTGTGCGAGCCGGTCGATGACCGGCTCGGGGCCGGACTCGATGAGGATGTTGTGCCCGCTGTGCAGGCGGATGGCCTCGGCGGACCTGGCGATCGCCGCCTCGTGTTCCACGGTCAAGAACCTCCTAACGCCCGCCCCGGCCACAGGGGCGCAGCCGGTGACGGACCCGGCGCGCCGGGTCAGATCGGAAGCGCCTCGTGTAGGGTAAGAGGGGAGGAGTGAGGG
>NZ_JBFAOJ010000060.1:0-59774 GCF_040675205.1 Streptosporangium sp. NPDC049644
TCGGTACGGCGGAACGCCTGCCCCTGCCCTGCTCCGCAGGAGTCCGAATCCTCCCCCGCCTGAAGGCGGGGGTCTCCACGGAGGTATCTGATGAAGACCGGCGAGTACGACGCGGTCTCCGCCTCGGGGGACGCCTCACTGCGGCTGATCGCCGGCGGGACCGTCGCCCCGGTCAACACCGCCCTGATCCCGAACTACGCCGACGTCTTCGCCGGCCTGAAGGACAAGGCGTGGAACTCGGCCGGCGGGGCCGCCTACGGCGTGCCGCACGGACGCGGGGCCAACCTGCTCATGTGGCGCACCGACCAGGTCAAGCCCGCACCCGACTCCTGGGGCGCGGTGTTCGACCCCGCCTCACCGTACGCGGGGAAGATCACCGCCTACGACTCCCCGATCTACATCGCGGACGCGGCGCTGTACCTGATGGCGACCAGGCCCGAACTCGGTATCAAGAACCCGTACTCCCTGGACGAGGGGCAGTTCCAGGCCTCGGTCGATCTGCTCAAGCAGCAGAGGAAGATCATCGGCGAGTACTGGTCCGACTACACCAAGGAGGTCCAGGCCTTCAAGAGCGGTGACTCCGTGCTGGGCACCACCTGGCAGGTCATCGCCAATGTGGCCCTGGCCGACAAGGCGCCGGTCGAGGTGACGCTGCCCAAGGAGGGGGCCACCGGCTGGTCGGACACCTGGATGGTCGCCGCCGCCGCCAAGAACCCGAACTGCGCCTACAGGTGGCTCGACTGGATCATCTCGCCCCAGGCCAACGCCCAGGTCGCCGAGTATTTCGGGGAGGCGCCCTCGAACGCGAAGTCCTGCGAGCTGACCGCCGACCCGAAGCACTGCGAGACCTTCCACGCGACCGACGAGGACTACTACTCGAAGGTCTGGTACTGGACCACCCCCATCGCCCAGTGCCTGGACGGGCGCACCGACGTCACCTGCAAGGACTACTCCGAGTGGACCAGGGCCTGGACCGAGATCAAGGGCTGAGCCCGGCCGGAACCACCCGTGCGGTGGGCACCCGGGTGCCCGCCGCGCCCGCCCCGCGAGAAGGGCCGGAAACCCGCCTCGCCCGGGGAGAGAACCGACATTGACCGGGAAGGAGCCGACGTTGAACACCGCGGCACCGGCGAGACCCACACCGCCCCGCACCCCTCGACGCAGGCTCGCGGCCTTCCTGCACCGGCACGCGGGTGTGCGGCTCTCACTGCTGCTGTCGGCCCCCGCGCTCTGGCTCGGCCTCGCCTATCTCGGCGCGCTGGCCTCCCTGTTCGTGACGGCCTTCTGGAGCACCGACACCTTCACCGGCGACCTGGTCAGGGTGCCGACCTGGAGGAACTTCCAGGACCTGCTCACCGCGGACGTCTACCGCACGATCGCGCTGCGCTCGGTGGGCGTGGCGGTCGCGGTGACGCTGATCGACCTGCTGATCGCGTTCCCGATGGCGTTCGCGATGGCCAAGCTGGCCTCGCCGCGCGCCCAGCGCTGGCTGGTGATCGCCGTGCTCACCCCGCTCTGGGCCTCCTACCTGGTCAAGGCGTACGCCTGGCGGGTGATGCTCGGCTCCGAGGGCCTTCTCGGCTGGGGGTACGGGCTGACCGCCACCGTCCTCACCCTGTCCTACCTGTGGCTGCCGTACATGATCCTGCCGATCTACGCCGGGCTGGAGCGGCTGCCGGACTCGCTGCTGGAGGCCGCCGGAGACCTCGGGGCGCGTGGCCGGCGGACGTTTCGCACCGTGGTGTGGCCGCTCGCCCTCCCCGCCGTGATCGCGGGCTCGGTCTTCACGTTCTCGCTGTCGCTCGGCGACTACATCACCGTGAAGATCGTGGGCGGCACCTCGCAGCTGATCGGCAACGTCGTCTACGACAACATCGGCGCGGCCAACAACCTCCCCTTCGCCGCCGCGGTCGCCACCGTCCCCGTGATGATCATGCTGATCTACCTCGCCGCGGTCCGCCGCACCGGTGCCCTGGAGAACCTGTGAACCTGTCCCGTACGGCGCGCACGGCGCTGTGGGCCATGCTGGCCGCCGGGCTCGGCGTCGTCTACGTTCCGCTGCTGATCGTGATGCTCAACTCCTTCAACACCGACCGGACGTTCGCCTGGCCGCCCAGCGGGTTCACCGTGCGCTGGTGGGAGGCGGCGTGGAACTCCACCGGCGTGCGTGACGCGCTGTGGACCTCGGTCCAGGCGGGGGCGGGCGCCACGGTGATCGCCCTGGTGCTCGGCACGATGGTGGCCTTCGCGATCCAGCGCTACGACTTCTTCGGCAAGAACGCGGTCTCGCTGCTGGTCCTGCTGCCCATCGCGCTGCCCGGCATCGTCACCGGCATCGCGCTCAACAACGCCTTCCGCGCGGTGCTGAGCCCGTTCGGGGTGAGTCTGGGGCTGTTCACGGTGATCGTCGGGCACGCCACCTTCTGTGTGGTGACCGTCTACAACAACGTGCTGGCCAGGCTGCGGCGGACCGGCACCTCCCTGGAGGAGGCCTCGGCCGATCTGGGTGCCGACACCTTCACCACGTTCCGGCTGGTCACCTTCCCGATGATGCGCTCGGCACTGCTCGCGGGCGGGCTGCTGGCCTTCGCCCTGTCCTTCGACGAGATCATCGTTACCACGTTCACCGCCGGGGCCGGGGTCAGGACCCTGCCTCTGTGGATCTTCGAGAACCTGTTCCGCCCCAACCAGGCGCCCGTGGTCAACGTGGTCGCCGCGGCTCTCATCGTCGCCTCGGTCGTCCCGATCTATCTCGCCCAGCGCCTGTCTGGCGGTGACGCGGGAGTCCGCTGAGCGGGGGCGGCTCAGCGGGCGCGGTCGTCGTCGAGCACGTCGGCGGCGTGCACGACGATCCTGGGGTCGGGGGTGCCGACGACCTCGTGGTCCTTGTTCTCGTACTCGAAAAGGCTCAGCACATGGCGCATGGCCTCGACCCTGGCCCGCTTCTTGTCATTGCTCTTGATCACCGTCCACGGGGCCTCCTCGGTGTCGGTGTGGACGAACATGTCCTCCTTGGCGGCGGTGTACTCCTCCCACTTGTCCAGCGACTTCAGGTCCATCGGCGACAGCTTCCACTGCCGTATCGGATCGACCTGGCGGATGACGAACCGGGTGCGCTGCTCGGAACGTGAGACCGAGAACCAGAATTTCACCAGGTGGATGCCGTCGCGGACGAGCATCCGCTCGAACTCGGGCGTCTGTTCCAGGAACTCCAGGTACTCCCCGGGAGTGCAGAAGCCCATCACCCGCTCGACCCCGGCGCGGTTGTACCAGGAACGGTCGAAGAAGACCATCTCTCCGGCGGACGGCAGGTGGTAGACGTAGCGCTGGAAGTACCACTGGGTGCTCTCGCGCTCGCTCGGCTTCTCCAGCGCCACCACGCTCGCCCCGCGGGGGTTGAGGTGCTCCATGAACCGCTTGATCGTGCCGCCCTTGCCCGCCGCGTCACGCCCCTCGAAGAGGACGACCAGGCGCCCCCCGGTGTCCTTGATCCAGTACTGGAGCTTGAGCATCTCGATCTGGAGCAGCCGCTTGAGCCGGTCGTACTCGGTCCGGTTCATCCGTTCCCCATAGGGATACTTCTCCCGCCAGGTGTCGACGGGGGTGCCGTCCAGGCGGATCAGGATGGGGTCGTCGTCGTCATCGTCGTCGACCCGCAGGCTGGACAGGTCGTCGAGCAGGCCGCCGCGGGCCAGTGCCGAACGGAGGTCCAGAACGGGAAACCGCCCTTCTGCGGGCTCCGCCTCCACCATTGTTCCCTTCCCCTCGGGCGGACACGGGATCCGCCCCCGTCCTGCCCTCTACCTCGCTTTGAGCAGGCTAATCATCGGCGGGTGGCCCGGTTCGCACCGATCCCGTACGGCGTCGCATAAAACCTACTAAACCAGTAGGTCTTGACGGGATTGTGGACGCGTGCTGAAGTGATGTCATGCGCCCAGAGCTCCGGCCGACGGTCCGCGGGCACATCGGCCCGCGCCCCCTCCGCCTTTCCTCGTGTCACCGCTGACCCGCTGACGATTCGCCGGCGACGCGCCCCCTCGCGCCCGCCCCCTCCTCCTGGACGGACCAGCCAGAAAGGCCTCGACCATGCCCGTCGAATTCTCGGACACCGACGGCGGTGACACACGTGGAGCATCCGCGAAGGCACCGCCCCCGGCCCTCCGGGTGCGCACCCATCGCGGCTACGGGGGAAACCGGGTGCCGCTCGTCGCCGCGCCCGCCCGGACCGCCACACTCCCGGCGGGCGGCACGGCGGACACGGAGGCCGGCGGGCCTCCGCCGAGAGTGGTCACCACCCGTCATCCCTGGCGGTGGGTGGCGGCCGCGGGCATCGCGGTGCTGCTGGCCATGGCGGCCAGCGCGCTGATCACCAATCCGGCCTGGGAGTGGGAGGTGGTCGGGGAGTACCTGTTCGCCCCCTCCGTGCTGCGGGCCGTCGTCTTCACCCTGGAGCTGACCGCGCTGGGGATCGTCTTCGGCTTCCTGCTCGGCACCGTCCTGGCGCTCATGCGGCTGTCGGGGAACCCGCTGCTCGGCTCGGTCGCCTGGGGCTACATCGCCCTGTTCAGGTCGGTCCCGCTGATCCTGCAGCTGCTGTTCTGGTACAACCTGGCGCTGCTGTATCCGAGGATCTCCTTCGGTGTGCCGTTCGGCCCGGCGTTCTTCGACATCGGCACGATGGACCTGATCGGCCCGGTCACCGCCGCCGCGCTCGGCCTCGCCCTGCACCAGGCCGCCTACGCCGCGGAGATCGTCCGGGCGGGGCTGCTCTCGGTGGACCGCGGCCAGCGCGAGGCCGCCGCCGCGCTGGGCATCCCCAGGACCAGGCAGCTGTTCCGGATCGTCCTGCCGCAGGCCATGCGGTCGATCGTGCCGACCGCGGGCAACGAGATCATCGGCCTGGTCAAGGGCACCTCGGTCGTCTACATCATGGCCCTGCCCGAGCTCTTCTACCAGGTCCAGGTGATCTACAACCGCAACGGCCGGGTCATCGCCCTGCTGCTGGTCGCGACCATCTGGTACCTCGTCATGACCTCGGTGATGTCCGTCGCGCAACACTACGTCGAGCGGTACTACGGCAGGGGCCGCGGATGAGCGCCGCGATGGTCGAACTGCGGGGCGTGCACAAGAGCTTCGGCCCCCTCGAAGTACTGCGCGGGGTGGACCTGCGGGTCGCCCCCGGCGAGGTCGCGGTGATCCTGGGTCCCTCGGGGTCGGGCAAGTCGACGCTGCTGCGCACCGTCAACCACCTGGAGAAGGTGGACAGCGGGTCGATCAGCGTCGACGGCGAGCTGGTCGGCTACCGCAGGGTCGGCGACCGGCTGTACGAGCTGCCCGAGCGTGAGGTCCTCCGGCAGCGGACCAAGATCGGCTTTGTCTTCCAGAACTTCAACCTCTTCCCGCACCTGACCGTGCACCAGAACGTCACCGAGGCGCCCCTGTCTGCCCAGCGCAGGCCGAAGGCGGAGGTGAACGCGCTGGCGACCCGGCTGCTGGAGCGCGTCGGGCTCGCCGACAAGGCCCGCGCCTACCCCGGCCGGCTCTCCGGCGGCCAGCAGCAGCGGGTGGCCATCGCCCGTGCCCTGGCCCTGGAGCCCAAGGTCATCCTCTTCGACGAGCCGACGTCCGCGCTGGATCCCGAACTCGTCGGTGAGGTGCTCGACGCGGTGCGGGACCTCGCCGGGAGCGGCACCACCATGATCGTCGTCACCCACGAGATCGGCTTCGCCCGCGAGGTCGCCGACACGGTGGTCTTCATGGACGAGGGCCGGATCGTCGAGCAGGGTCCCCCCGCCGAGGTGCTGGACGCCCCCCGGCACGAGCGCACCCGCCTATTCCTCAGCAAAGTTCTCTGAAACCCGAACAAGGACCGACATGTCGTTCATATCGAGGCTCGCCCCCGCCGCCGTCGCCCTGCCTCTCCTCCTCGCCGCCGCCTGCGGCACCACCGACCCCTCCGCCGGCGCCACGGACCGGGCCGAGGTCCCGGTCGCCGCCGCCCCGTCCGGAACCGGCGGCGTCAGGATCAACACATCGCCGGAACAGCACCGGATCCGCGCCGACATGGTGGACGCGATCGCCGCCAAGGTCCCTGAGGCGATCCGGTCCAGGGGTGAGCTCACCGTGGGCTTCAACGGCGAGGGCGCGCCGCCCCTGGTGTCCCTGGCCGACGACGACACCACCCTGATCGGCGTCGAGACCGATCTCGCCTATCTGATCGCCGACGTGCTGGGCCTGAAGGTGAAGGAGGAGAACACCTCCTGGGAGAACCTGTTCCTGGCCGTCAAGTCCGGCAGGTACGACGCGGTGCTCAACAACGTCACGGTGACCGAGGAGCGCAAGGACATCTACGACTTCGCCACCTACCGGGTGGACCAGCTCGCCTGGCAGGTGGGCACCTCCAGCCCGATCACCAGGATCGATAAGCCCGCCGACATCGCCGGTCTGAACGTGTCCGTCGGGTCGGGCACCAACCAGGAGAAGATCCTGCTGGAGTGGGACGCGCAGAACCAGAAGGCCGGGCTCGAGGCCGCGCGGATCCAGTACTACCAGAAGTACGGCGACGTCCTGCTCGCCCTGAAATCCGGGCGCATCCAGGCCTACCTGGGCCCGAACCCGCCCATCGCCTACCAGGTCGCCGTCGGCGGCGACAGTAGGATCGTCGGGACGCTCTCGGGCGGCGGGTCGGTCGAGGGCCTGATCGCGGTCATGACCCTGAAGGGCAACGGCCTGGTCCAGCCGATCAACGAGGCGATCAACACGCTGATCGAGAACGGCAGGTACATCGAGGTGCTCAAGCGCTGGGGCCTGGAGAACGAGGCGCTGTCCAGGTCACTGATCAACCCGCCCGGCCTGCCGAGGCAGCCCAAATGACCGTCGACTCCTCAAGGCTCGCCCCCGGCGCCGGCCACGTCCCTCCCGTCGCGCCGGGCGAGGGCATCGAGACGCACCACGTGGCGGTCCGCGACCCGCGGGTCAGGCCGCTCCTTGAGGACCTGCACGCCGAGTACAACAGCCGGTACGGTCCCAACGAGGAGATCAACCGCTACCCCGACGAGCGGTTCACCCCGGAGCGAGGGGGTGCGTTCCTCATCCTCACCGAGGGCGGGCAGACCGTCGCCGGGGGCGCGTTCTTCCGTCGCGACGAGGAGACCGCCGAGCTCAAGCGGATCTGGACCCATCCGGGCCACCGGCGCCGCGGCCTGGGCATCGCCGTCGTCCGGGAGCTGGAGCGGGAGGCCGCGCGGCAGGGCTACCGCCGGATCCACCTGACCACCGGTCCCCGTCAGCCCGAGGCCGCCGGGCTGTATCTCGCGACCGGATACACCCCGCTCTACGACCAGGACGCCGACCCCGAGACGATCGGCCCCCACCCCTTCGAGAAGACCATCCGGGAGGCGCGGACCGGCTGACCGCGCCACCGCCCGCCGGCCGTTCCGGCGCACACCTCCCCGGCGCTCGGCTCGCAGGCCGGAAAGGGCCGGAAAAGCGGTGGATCGCGGACTACCGGTTCCCGACGGCCCCCGTCCCGGTTTCCTAGGAACGGGCCGAGGAGACCCAGGAGGCGTGCAGGTCGGCGTAGACGCCCGGCTGCCGTACCAGTTCGGTGTGCGGGCCGCGCTGCACGATCCGGCCCCGGTCGAAGACGAACACCTCGTCGGCCGCCTCGGCGGTGGAGAGCCGGTGGGCGATGGAGACGGCGGTGCGGCCCCGGGTGACGCCCTCCAGGGCGCGGGCCAGCCGTACCTCCGTCGCCGGGTCCACCGCGGAGGTGGCCTCGTCCAGCAGCAGCAGGTCGGGGTCGGCCAGGTAGGCGCGGGCCAGCGCGACGAGCTGGCGCTCGCCGGCCGACAGTGACTCGCCGCGCTGGCCCACCCTGGTCGACAGGTCGGCGGGCAGCCCCTCCAGCCAGTCGGCGAGCCCCAGCTCGGTCATGGCCAGCCGGATCTCCTCCTCGGTCGCCGAGGGGCGGCCGAAGGCGATGTTCTCGGCCAGGGTGCCGTCGAACAGGAACCCGTCCTGCGGGACCATGACGATGCGCCGGCGCAGCGAGGAGAACCTCACGGTCCGCAGGTCGTGGCCGTCCACCGTGATCCGTCCCGAGACCGGGTCCATCAGGCGGGTGAGCAGCTTGGCGAAGGTGGTCTTGCCCGAACCGGTCTCCCCCACCACCGCGATCCGCGAGCGTGGCGGGATGTCCGCCGAGACCTCGTGCAGCACCGGCGCCCCGCCGGGATAGGCGAACCCGACGTTCTCGAAGGAGACCGAGATGGGACCGCGCGGCAGCTCGACCCCCTCCGGTCCCGGGTCGGCGACGTCGGGCGGGGTGTCGAGCACGCCGAGGATGCGCCGCCAACCGGCGATGGCGTTCTGCGCCTCGTTGAGCACCTCGGTGGCGATCTGCATCGGCGAGACGAACAGCGTGATGAGGAACAGGAAGGCGACCAGGCGCCCCACGGTGATCTCGCCGGCCAGGCCGAGCCGCACCCCGACCAGCACCACGGCGGCCAGGGCCACCGAGGCGACGATCTCGGTCAGCGGGAACACCGTCGCGACGATCCGCTGGGTGCGGGCCTGCGCCGCCTTGTTGGCGTCGATCGCGACGTCGAGCCTTTCCGCGGTACGGGCCTCGGAGCCGTGGGCCCTGATCACCGCGGCGCCGACCACCGACTCGCTGACCGCCGAGAGCATGTCGCCGGTGCGCTCACGGACCCGGGTGTAGGCGCCCGACAGCCACCGCTGGAAGCGCGGCAGGACGACCATGAGCGGCAGGAAGCAGGCCCACACGGTCAGGGTGAGCTGCCAGGAGTAGACGAACATCAGCACGGTGGCGACCAGGAGCTGCCCCAGGGCGATGATGATCATCAACCCGCCCCACTGCATGAACGTGCTGATCTGGTCGACGTCGCCGGTGACCCGGGAGACGAGGGCGCCGCGCCGCTCGGAGTTCTGGGTGAGCACCGACAGGTCGTGCACGTGCCGGAAGCCGCGCACCCTGAGCGTGGCCAGGGAGGACTCGGTGGCCCGGTAGAGGCGGACGTTCATCAGGTACGCGCACAGCGCGGTGAGCACCACGGCGGCGGCGCACCACAGCACCGCGGTGCGTACGTAGGCCAGGTCGGGGGCCGCTCCGCCGAGCCCGGTGTCGATGGTCTGCTGCACCGCGATCGGTACGATGATCTTGCCGACCGTGGCCACCACGGCCAGCGCGAGCGTCCCGGCCAGCCCCTTGCGGAACTCCGGCGTGAGCGAGAGCCCATGCCTGACGGTGGCCATCCCGGAACGCTCGACCCCCTGAAACGAGCTCAAGCGCTGACCTCTTCCTCTTGCTCGGCGTCGAGCGCCTCGCGCTCGGCCTCCTGACGTTCGTAGGCGGTGACCAGGTTGCGGTAGCCCTCGCAGCGGGCGAGCAGCTCCGCGTGGCCGCCCTGGTCGACGACCCGGCCGTGCTCCAGGTAGACGACCTCGTCGGCCAGGGCGATGGTGGCCATCCGGTAGGCGATGACGACCACCGTGGAGACCTGGGCCGCGCCCCTCAGCCCGTACAGGATCCTGGCCTCGACCTGCGGGTCGACGCTGGAGGTGGCGTCGTCCAGAACGAGCAGCCGGGGACGGCGCACCAGCGCGCGGGCCAGCGCGATCCGCTGGCGCTGGCCACCGGAGAGGCTGGTGCCGCGCTCGCCGACCTGGGTGTCCAGCCCCGAGGGAAGGGCGCTGACGAACCCCTCGGCCTGGGCCAGGCGCAGTGCCGCCCAGACGTCCTCGTCGCCGACCGGCCGGCCGAGGGTGACGTTGCCCCGTACGGTGTCGTCGAACAGGAACGTCTGCTGCGGCACCAACGCCACCGCGTCGCTGACCCCGCCCCTGGTGACCTTGCGCAGGTCCGTGCCGTCCACCAGGACGTTGCCCCGCGCCGGATCGACCAGGCGGACGAACATCTGGGCCAGCGTGGACTTGCCGGACCCGGTGGGGCCGACCAGGGCGAGGGTGCGGCCGGGGCCGACCTCCAGGCTCACGTCGTGCAGGACGGGGAAGTCACCTTCACCCTCACCGCCGCCGTAGGCGTAGCCGAGGCCGCGGACCTCCAGCCTGGCGGGGGCGGTGCCGGCCAGCTCGGCGGCGCCGTGCTCCATGGAGCCGGTCGCGTCGAGCACCGCCCGGATCCGCTGGTAGCCGACGACGGCCCGGGGCAGCTCGGCGAGCACCCAGCCCAGCGCGCGGATCGGGAAGGCCAGCAGGGTGAACAGGTAGGCGACCTGGACGAGCACGCCGGAGCCGATCGCGCCGCTCTCCAGCCGCATCGCGCCGATCAGCAGCACGGCGAGCACGCCCAGGGTGGGCAGCGCCTCGAGCACCGGGTCGAACAGGCCGCGGACCCGGCCGACGGCGATGTTGGCGTCGCGCAGCTCATCGGCCTTGGCCAGGAACCTGGCGGTCTCCTCGTCCTCGCGGCCGAGGGTCTTGACGACCAGGGCTCCGTCGAAGCTCTCGTGGGCGATCTCGCTGACCTCCGCGCGCAACTGCTGGGCGCGGGTGGCCAGCGGGTTGAGCCTGCGCTGGTAGATCAGGTTGAGCACGGCGATGGCGGGAAAGACCAGGAAACCGACGAGAGCGAGGATCGGGTCGGTGATCACCATTGCGACGGCCGCGGTGACCAGCATCACCACGACGCCGACCGCCATCGGCAGCGGCGCGAGCGGCGCCCACGCGGCCTCGACGTCGGCGCCGGCGTTCGACAGCAGCTGCCCGGTCGGGTGCCGGTGGTGCCAGGCCAGCGGGAGCCTCAGGTACTGGCGGGTGACGTCCCGGCGGGAGCGGGCCTGCATCCGGTACTGCATGACCCCGGCGAAATACCGCCGTCCCGCCACGCCCAGCGCCTTGAGCAGGGAGACCCCGAGGATGAGGAGCGCGCCGACGGCCAGCGCGCCGGTCGTGATCCGCCCGTTCTCGAAGGCGGGCAGCACGACGTGGTCGGTCGCCCAGCCGAGCGCCCACGCCGCGGCGACGGTCATCAGGCCGTACAGGGCGCTGGACAGCACCGCGGCAGCGAAGATCGACTTCTCTGTCCGGATCGCCACTCCGAGGACACCGAGCCCCTGTCGCATGACCGCGCCTGTCACCTTGCTCGCCACGCGGGAGGTGTCCTTTCGACGGGAAACGTTGCTACCTGAATCCCAATCACTCTGGATCACCCGGTTATTCCCGAACCACCTCCGGCAAGATCGCACCCACACCTCTGGTTGCTCGCACAACGACCTTGTTAGGATCACCGAATGAATCACGCCCGCGCCGAACGCGCCGCGCTCAGCGACCTGTTCGCCCGGCTCGGCCCGGATGCCCCCACGCTCTGCGAGGGCTGGACCACCTTCGACCTCGCCGCCCACCTCGTGCTGCGCGAGCGCCGCCCCGACGCGCTCGGCGGCATCCTCCTCAAGCCGCTGGCCGGATACACCGACAGGGTGCAGGAGTCGTTGAAGACCAGGAAGGGCTACCCGGGCCTCGTCGAGCTCGTGCGCTCGGGGCCGTCCGGGCTCTACCGCCTTCCCGGCCTCGACCAGACCGTCAACACGGCGGAGCTCTTCATCCACCACGAGGACGTACGGCGCGCGCAGCGGGTCTGGGAGCCGCGCGAGCTGCCCGCCGACCTTGAGGAGAGGTTCTGGAAGCAGATCCGCGCCGGCATCCGGGTGTTCCTCCGCCGCTCCCCCGTCCGGGTGGTCCTGCACCGCATCGGCGGAGGCGTCGCCATCGGCGGCCCCAGGGACGCCCCGCAGCAGGTCGAGGTGACCGGCCGGGCCGGGGAGCTGCTGCTGTTCTGCTTCGGCCGCCAGGCCCACGCCAAGGTCGACGTCAGCGGCGGCGACGAGGCGGTCGCCAGGCTGATGGACGCCCCCCTGGGCGTCTGAGCCGGACCGGCGGCGGCACGAGGCCGCCGCCTCCCGGGCCGTACGGGCCCGATCAGCCCACGTTCCGGCGCGGGGCCTTCGGCGGGAGCGGGAAGAAGCCGCTGGTGCGGCGGACGTAGTCGGCGTAGCCCGGACGAGAGCGCGACAGCTGACCCTCCAGCAGCGGCTTGCCGGTCTTGGCCACCAGGAAGTACGTCATGAGCACCGGGGAGAGCACCGTCAGGACACCGGGCCACTGGTCGGCGGCGATGAGGAACAGCCCCCACCACACGCAGGCGTCGCCGAAGTAGTTGGGGTGGCGGGTGTAGCGCCACAGCCCGGTGTCCAGCACCTTGCCCCTGCTGCCCGGATCCGCGCGGAAGCGGGCGAGCTGCTGATCGCCGACCGCCTCGAAGACGAACCCCACCAGCCAGACGACCGTCCCCGCCCAGGCGACCGGGCCCGGCGGCTCGGTGCCGAGCATGGCCACCTGGACCGGAAGCGAGACGAACAGCAGGCTGGCGCCCTGGATGAGGTAGACCACGCGAACCGCGTACCAGGTCCGGCTGCCGGGCGCGCGGGCGAGCATCCGCTCGTAGCGGGGGTCCTCTCCCTCACCGACGTTGCGCCGCCCGATGTGCACCGCCAGCCGGACCCCCCAGATCACGGTGAGCGCCAGCGCCAGCAGCCGCCGCAGCGGATCCCCTTCGGACAGCAGGTACGACACCAGGGCCACGAGCGCGAACCCGAGCCCCCAGGCCACGTCGATCACCGAGTGCCGGCCCACCCGCAGCGCCACGGCCAGGGTCAGCGCCAGCAGCACCGCGACGGCGGCGGCGGAGGCCGCCAGGGACCACCAGAACATCACGATCTCCTTCCGAGGGTAAACTGCCAGACATCCAGGTAGCGCGACCGGAAACCCGCCTCCGAGTAGGCGAGGTAGAGCGTCCACATCCGGTGGAAGACCTCGTCGAAGCCGAGCGCGCCGATGGCGTGGACGCGCTCCAGGTAGCGCTCGCGCCAGAGCCGCAGCGTCTCGGCGTAGTCCTCGCGCAACGAGAGGCGGTCCAGCACGCGCAGGTTCCCGAGGTTCTCCTCGACCGCCCGCACCGAGGGCAGCATGCCGCCGGGGAAGATGTACTTCTGCACCCAGGTGTGGGTGTCGAGGGTGGCCAGCATCCGGTCGTGCGGCATGGTGATCGCCTGGATCGCGATCCGGCCGCCGGGAGCCAGCAGCTCCTCCAGCGTGCGGAAGTAGACGGGCCAGTAGCGGGCGCCGACCGCCTCGATCATCTCGACGCTGACGATCGCGTCGTAGCTCCCGTCCACCTCGCGGTAGTCGGCCGGCAGGATCTCCACCCGGTCCGACAGCCCCGCCTCCGCGATCCGCGCGCCGGCCAGCGCCCGCTGCTGCTGCGAGAGCGTGACGGTGGTGACGGCCGCGCCACGCGAGGCGGCGCGCAGCGCGAGCTCGCCCCAGCCGGTGCCGATCTCCAGCAGCCGGGTGCCGGCACCGACCCGCGCCTGGTCGAGCAATCTGTCGATCTTGGCCCGCTGGGCGCCGGCGAGCGTCTCCCAGGACGCGGGCCCGTCGAACAGGGCGGCCGAGTAGGTCATCGTCCCGTCCAGGAACTCGGCGAACAGTTCGTTGGACAGGTCGTAGTGGCGACGCACGTTACGCCGGGCGTCCCGCTCCGCGCCGCGCTGGTCGCCGGGCATCCGGCGCACGGCCAGCCGCCGCAGCCGCTGCAGCGCGGGCGGCACCAGCGTGGTCAGCCGCTCGGCCAGCACGGTGAGCACCCCGGGCAGGTCGTCGGCCTCCCAGTCGCCCGCCATGTACGCCTCGCCGAAGCCGATCAGTCCCGAGGCGCCGACCCTGCGGTGGAAGTCCTCGGGGCGGCGCAGGCGCATCACCGGGCCGCCGGCGCCGAGCCGCTCGCCACCGGGCAGCTCGACGGTCAGGGGCAGCCGCCGTACGGCGCGCCGGAAGAGCAGCCGGGCGATCGCGCCGCGCGATCGCGAGCTGGGAACCGTGCGGACGTCTGGCCAGAACACGGGGGCGTGTCCGGTCGTCGCGGTCATCTGGACCCTCCCGGGGGAATTGTTTCGAGGCCGCGCAGGTACAGGGAGATGCCCTGGCGGCGGATCCTGGCGCTGCCCGCCAGGGGGGCCATCGGGTATCTGGCGGCCAGCCGGTAGAGCCAGGCCGCGGTCGCCGGGCGGCGGCGCCCGCGCAACCCCGCCACGAAGGGCGGCTGCCCCTCGCGGTGCAGCACGACGCTGAGCGCGAGCCGCTCACCGGGCTCGGGCAGGCTGAGCCGGTAGTGGCCGTCCACGCCGTTGAACGGCGAGACGCGGAACTCCTTGGCCACCTCGCTCTCGCCGGGGCGCAGCAGGTAGCGGTGACGCCCGCCGTAGGTGTTGTGCACCTCGGCGACCACGACGACGCCGTCGGCGGTGTCGCACCAGTAGACGGTCAGCGGGTTGAACACGTGGCCGAGCACCCGGGCGTGGGCGAGCATCCTGATCCGGCCCGCGACGATCCCGCACGCGGCCAGGAAGACCTCGACGTTCTCCCTGATGCTCAGCGCGGGGTCGCCGGCGTGGTCGCGCGCGTGGAACGCGGCCAGCGGGCGGTTGCGCGGCAGCCGGTCCAGGTCCACCAGCCACATGTAGGAGCGGTAGCCGAAGGCGTTGCGCACCGGCGCCGAGCGGACGTGAGTGATAACGCACTCGTACAGCGCGGCCTCGGCCGGCGCGCTCACCAGCGCGCCCCGAGCGCCTCGGCCGCGCGCACACCCGAACGGCAGCCGTCCTCGTGAAAACCCCAGCCGTGGTAGGCGCCCGCGTAGGCGACCACCCCGTCGTCGAGGCCGGGCAGCCGCTCCTGGGCGGCGACCGACTCGGGGGTGTGGACCGGATGCTCGTAGACCATCCTGGCGATCACCCGCTCGTCGGGGATCTCGGTGCCCAGGCTCACCAGGTGCGCCTCGGGCGCGCCCAGCCGTTGCAGCCGGTTCATGTCGTAGGTGACCCGCACCCCGTCCGCACCCGCCGCGCACGAGTCCATCCGGTAGTTCCACGAGGCCCGCGCGCGCCGCGCGCCGGGCAGCACCGAGGCGTCGGTGTGCAGGGTCGCCGGGTTGCGGGAATAGGCGAACGCGCCCAGGACGTCGTGCTCGCCGGGGGTGGGGTCGGCCAGCAGGCGCAGCGCCTGGTCGGGGTGGGTGGCGACGACCGCCGCGTCGAAGCGGTGTACGGCGCCGTCGGCCTGGAACTCGACTCCCGCACCGGTGCGGCGCAGTGCCCGTACCGGAGTGGAGGTGTGCACGGCGGTGAGGGACTTGGCTATCCGCTCGACGTACTCGCGCGAGCCCCCGGTGACCGTACGCCACTTCGGGGAGCCCGAGACGCTGAGCATGCCGTGGTTGGCCAGGAAGGCGAACAGGTAGCGCGCCGGGTAGCGCCCGACGACGGACGGGGGGCACGACCAGACCGCCGACACCAGCGGGGTCACGAAGTGGGCGACGAGGTAGGGGGAGAAACCCGCGACGAACTCTCCCAGCGTGCGGTCGTCGCCGCGCTCCAGCGCCGCGCGGGCCAGCCGGTGGAAGCGCGGCACCTCGGCGAGCATCCTCAGGTAGGCGGGGCGGGCCAGGCTGGAGGCGGTGGCGAACAGGCCGGACGCCTTCCTGCCGCCCGCGTACTCCAGGCCGCAGCCCCCGCACGAGACCGACATGCTCATGTCGGACGGCTGGGTCCGCACGCCCAGCTCGGCGAAGAGCCGGGTGAGGTGGGGATAGGTCCGCTCGTTGTGCACGATGAACCCGCTGTCCACCGCCAGCGTGCGACCGTCGCCCGACGGCACGTCGTGGGTGTGGGCGTGCCCGCCGATCCGCTCGTCGGCCTCGAACAGCGTGACGTCGTCGCTCCGCTGCAGCACGTACGCCGCGGTCAGCCCGGCCACCCCGCTGCCCACGACGGCGATCCTGCGCCTTTCCATCAATGTCCTCTCGTGGCAGGGCAGATCAGACCGTCAGTCGGAGCGGCCCCGCGGGCGGCCCACCGGAAGGCCGGGGGGCCGCCCGGTGGGCGGCACGCGTGCCCGCCGAGCGCCCGACCGGCATCGCGGGCGCGCCGGGCCGCTCGACGGTCTCGCGCGGGTCCGCCACCGGCGAGACCTCCTCGCCGTTCCGGCCACGCGTCCGGAACCTCGGCCGTGAGACCACGACGTCGTGTCCGCGCACGGCCCGGTACACGGCCCGGCACGCGGCCTGTTCGAAGGGGATCGGCCGCCGCGGGCCGACGGCTGCGAGCACGCCCGCCGTGCAGGGTGAGCACCGCGCGGACAAATTGGGTCATAGGGGGCCCCTCGGGTCGGTTCGCCCCTTTATTCGGAGCCCCGGGGCGCCCGGATGCCACCGGCCACCAAGTCCCCTTGGTTTTTCGGCAGAGGTTCCCGCGCACCGGTATCCGCGATCCCGCCGCCCGCCCCTAGCCCTACCGGTATACCTGGCTGTGAGGATTGGACAGGAGAGCCTCAGCCACCGCACGATGGCTGGTGTGACCTATGCCAAACTCGCGACCAGACCATGGTTTGCCCCTGTGGGACGGGTATGATCATCAAAATCCGGGAGCCACCCGGGCCGCAGATGCCAAAGATCGATAAAATTCGGGTATATACGGCTGGGATTGGAACTGCCAGGAGGCCCCCATGCAGGTCAAGAAGGTCCTCACCTACCTCGGGGTAGCGTTCGTGGTCTTCTATCTGTTCACCAAGCCCGCCGAGGCGGCGGGCGCGGTCAACGGAGTCTTCGACGGGATCGTGAGGGGAGCAGACCAGTTGGCTCTGTTCGTGACACGAGTACTTAGCTGACCGACCGGCGGGGACCCCCGCCCCGAACCATGTCATCCGCGCTCCCGACCGATCCACGGGGGAGCGCCACACTCCCCGACACCGGACCGCCGCACCGTCTGCTTCGCCGATCCCGAGAGCACGTCACGAGGATCGCCGCAGGCCGCCACCCCCTACCCGTGAGCCCTCCGACGAAACCCCGTCCGCCGCCCAGAGCCGCGCGGCGAACGCCCTGACCCGATCATGGACGACCACGGGAAACATCACGGCACTCCCTTGATGATCTTTCCGGCACCTTGAAGGGAAGGTCCGTTTCTCGTACGGGGAGATCGTTCATGCGGGGCACGCGGGGTTTCTCCCTGGTCGGGTCGCTCATCGCCGGAGCCGTCACGTTCGGCCTACCGGCGATCTCACAGGTCGCCTTCGCGACCCCCGTATCGGTCTGGGCACCGTCCCCCGCCCCGTCACCGGCCTCCACCCCGGTGTCCGGCTCCCATGACCCGGCAACGGCGGGAACGGCGGCCGGCGCCGCTCCCCCGCCGCCCTCCGCCCACCCGTTCCTCGGCCACTTCGGAGCCCCCGTCGACCGGCCGCTGAGGGGCAGGATCACCCTGGCCGACCCGACCGGCGCGAGGCTCGCCTTCAGGGTGGCCGACCCCACCCTGCTGCCCGCCGGGATCACGATCGACGCCGACGGCCTGCTCGGCGGCGCCTCCCGGGTGCCCGGCATCTGGACGGTCCCGGTCGAGGCGTGCACTCCCTCCGGCGCCTGCGCCGGAGGCGCGGTGACGATCACCATCACCTGCCGCTGCGCCCGCCCGCTCCCCCCTGCCGACCCCGCGACGCCGAACGCCCGGCAGTGGCGCGTTTCCACCACATGACAACAGGTCAAAGAGTGCTGGAACCCCCCGAACCGATCCAGCGGAAACACCGGGGTGCTTCCACTCCTCCCGGGGACGTGTTAGGCAGAAAGCGTGGGAGATCATCGCGACGCCGGCGGAGCCGACACGCTCGACGCCCCGACACGGCGCGTCGTCGAACGCATCATCGAACGCGTCGACACCGACGGCATCAAACTGATCCGCTTCCTGTACGCCGACCACGGCGGCGTGATCAGAGGCAAGGCCACCTCCCGCGCCATGCTGGCCGAACGGCTCCGTACCGGCATCGGGCACACCGTCGCGATGATGGCGATGAACATGCTCGACGAACTCCAGGACGTCAAGGGTCTCGGCCCGGTCGGCGAGGTCCGCCTCGTCCCGGACCCGACCACCTTCGTCCAACTGCCCTACGCCCCCGGCTCGGCCGCCATGCTGTCGGACCTGCGCCAGGTCGACGGCTCCCCCTGGCCCGCCTGCCCGCGCACCTTCCTGCGCGAGGCCGTGGCCGCCCTGGCCGGCGAGGACCGTGTCCTCGTCGCCGCCTTCGAACCCGAGTTCACCCTCGGCCGCCGCGAGCCCGACCCCGGCGGCGGCCTGGACCGCCTGATCCCCGCCGACGACAGCCTCTGCTACTCGACGACCGGCTTCAACCAGGCCCACGACTATGCGACGACTTTGATCCACGCCCTGGAGAGCCAGGGCCTGCGGATCGAGCACTACCACCCGGAACTGGGCCACGGCCAGCAGGAGCTGTCGATCCGCCACGCCTCCGCCCTGCACGCCGCCGACAACCACCTGATCTACCGCGAGACCGTCAGGGGCGTCGCCACCCGCATGTCGATGTGGGCCTCCCTCGCCCCCAAACCCCTCGCCGACCAGGCGGGCAACGGCACCCATCTGCACCTGTCCCTCTGGGACCCCGCCCTGCGCACCAACGTCTTCGCCGACCCCTCCGACCGGTACGGCCTGTCGATCACGGCCTACCACTTCATCGGCGGCCTGATCGCCCACCTGCCCGCGCTCACCGCACTGACCTGTGGCTCGGTGAACAGCTTCCGGCGTCTCACCCCGAGGGCGTGGTCGAGCGCGTACGCCTGCTACGGAATGGACAACCGGGAGGCCGCGGTGCGCATCTGCTCCCCCACCGGTCAGGACGCCGCGGCGTCCACCAACCTGGAGCTGAAACCCTCCGACTCCTCGGCCAACCCCTACCTGTCGCTCGGCGCCGTCATCCACGCAGGCCTGGACGGCATCCGCCGCCAACTCGACCCCGGTGCCCCCGTCAACGTCGACCCCGCCACCCTCCCCGCCGGCCGGGTCCCCCGCCTTCCGGCCAGTCTGGAGGAGGCCCTGGACGCCCTGGAGGCCGACGACGTCCTCATGCGCGCTCTCGGCCCGCTGCGCGCCTCCGCCTACCTCGCCGTCAAACGCTCCGAGGCCCGCTCCTTCGCCGCCCACGACGCCGCCTACGAACTGTTCCACCACTTCCGCGTCTTCTGACCGGACACCGAACCCCCCGAACCGTTCCAGCGGGCAGCACCGAGTGACCTCGACGGCAGGGCCGGGCAGGTTGCCGGCGTGGCGGGTGACAAACGGCCGGCACCGCCTAGGGGAGCCGGCTACGCCGACAGCCGGTGAGACACCGCGGCGCGAGCACCTTCAGGCGAGACCGCCCCCGTTACATGGCGGCCGGATACCCCCGCGTGTCAATCGTCAGCAGCACCGGCTCCGGCAGCGTGAACGGCTTGCCGAAGGAGCTCACACTCTCGCGGGTGTAGCGGTTGCCGTCGGGCTCACTGAACACCCTGATGGTCTCGCACTTACGATCGATGATCACGTAGACGGGAATCCTCATCGAGGCGTACGCCTCCGGCTTGTCGCCGTAGTCCTCGGAACGGGTGTTCTTCGACACCACCTCGACGACCGCCGCCACGATCTCCTTCCGAACCGGATTCTCGTCATCACTGAGGCTCCCAGCCGGAATGATCACGATGTCAGGCTGCGGCCCCCGGTAGTCGCCGGGGGTCCCGACCCTCATGTCGGGCAGAGCCCACCACGCGTCGGAGGGAATCTGCCGAATCGTCTCGCTGACGATCAGGTTGTGAAAGGCGGATGTGGACGCCTGCATCACGATCTTCCCGGCGTACCACTCGACCTTGTACCCGTCGCGCTCCGCCGCCAACGCGAGGAGCTCGCTGAACGTCCTCGAATCATCCGACATCTCAGCTCCTCGCTTCGCCCCCATCCAATGATGCCAGCGAACGAGATGCGACACCGCATCGCACGAATCATCTTCAGGCCGTGCTGATCACGGCTACCGCAGCCGCCCACGAAGCTCAGGCGAACCGGGGACTTTTCAGTCCGTCTCCCGTCCTTCGTCGGTGGGAGGCCCGTGAAAGCCCCCGGATTCCAGCGCCCGTGATCGGCTGGATCCCGTCCCAGGAGACGTGGGTACGAAAGACATCACCGCGAGGTCGGCCGGAACCTGAAGCCGTCAGACCGGGAAGATCTCGGCCCAGACCGCGTGGCCTGTTATCTGGGTGCCGCGGAGGCCGACCTTGGAGGCCGGGGCCGTAACGACGGCCAGGCCCCGGCCGTGCTCGGCGAACGGGTCGGCATCCCGGCGTGGGCCGAACCTGGGGGTGGCGCCCCGGCCCCGGTCGTAGACGGTGGCCCTTCTGGCCCATCTACACGGCCTGCTGGCAGACATGGCGCTCCACCGGAGGAAACCCACCGTCGCGATGGATCACAGTTTCGCCGCCGAAGGGTGGGCCAAGAAGAGCGGCGACACCGCCCAGATTGTCATAGGCCACAGCTCCACCAGGCTCGTCGACTCCATCCGGCAGACCCGCGCCCACCTCCGCCCCCTCTCCATCACCCCCTGAGACGACCCCGTACAGAACGAGACGTCGAACCCGTACAGCAAGCAGAGAGCCCAGCCCTGAGCTCCTTTCCGCAGCGGCGCTTCAGCTACGGCGATCAACCCTCGAACCAGCCCGTACGGAGGCTTCAGCACCAAAGCGCATTCTGTGCCCCCGGAAACGGAGCAACTACGGCCGACACCGCAGTACGGCCGGAAACAAGTGCGCGGAGGCGGGCCGGTGGTCCGGGCGGCTTATAAAAAAGCGCAACCCCAAGCGCCCGAGCAGGCCGAAGGCCTGAAAACCAGACCCCCACCACGACGGCCGCCCGGACCACCGGCCCGCCGCAGCGCGAACCAAGCACTAAAAAGGACCAAGCAGCGAAAAAGAACCATCAACGCCGTGAGAACCACAAACCTCCACACCGGCGAACGCACCGCCCGGCCCCGTTCCCCTGACCATCGCCCCCGGAACCCTCGCCTGAGACTACGGCCGCCCCGCGGCACGCATGATCGCCCGGCGGATGGGCTCGTACCCGGTGCACCGGCACAGGTTGGAGGTGAGCAGCTCCCGCAGCCGCTCCGGGTCGTCGGCGATCGCGGGGTCGGACTCCAGCGCGGCGACGGCGAGCATGAGGAACCCCGGCGTGCAGAAACCGCACTGCAGCGCGTGCTCGGCGGAGAACGCCCGCTGGAGCGGATGCGGCTCACCGTCGCGACCCGCCAACCCCTCCACGGTACGCACCGAACACCCGTCGCACTGCACGGCCAGCAGCAGGCAGGAACGGACCGCACGGCCGTCGACCACGACCGTGCACGAACCACAGACTCCCTGCTCGCAGCCTAGGTGCGTGCCGGTCAGCCCGCAGTCCTCACGCAACACGTCACCGAGAGCGCGCCGGGGCTCCACGTCCAGGCGGTGCACCCGGCCGTTCACCGTGAGCGTGATGTTCATCGCCACTCCCCAGCGGATCCGTCATGTCCGGCGTGCGCCTGCCGATCCGAGGCCGCCTGACACAGGGCACGGCCGACGAGGACGGCGACGACCTGCCGCTGGTATTCGACGTCGGCGTAGGGCTGAGCACAGGGGTCGGCGTCACCCTCGGCGGCGATCCGGGCGGCGTGACCGAACGGATGACCGTCGGAAAGAGCCGAACCGAAGATCACCGGGTCGGAGAAGGACGAACCGATCTCGGCACCGATCAACGACAGCTCGGCGACCTGCGCTCGTACCGGCCTGTCCGCGGCGTTGGCGAGTCCGATGAACGCCTGGGTGATCACTCCGTCGAGCACGGTCAGGGCCACCGCGACCGCGACCTGGGCGAAGCCGGCGCGCGTCCGCCGGTGCTCGACGAACGCGACCCCGACGGTGTCGTCGAGCAGCGGCAGCCGGACAGACGTGATCATCTCCTGCGGCCGGCACTCGGTCCGGTGGGGACCGTGGAAGTAGTCATGAGCCGCGACCGTCCGCGTTCCCGCGCGCCCGCGCAACTCGATGTCGGCGTCCAGGCCGACGGCGACGGCGCCCCATTCGGCGGCGGGATGTGCCCAGGCCAGGCTGCCCGCCATGGTGCCCAGAGCACGGATCGGCGGGTGCGCGATGTTGACGACGGTGCGCGAGAGCAGCCTGCCGAGCGGACCGGGCGCCACCCGGGGCGACTCGAAGGCACGGTGGCGGACCAGGGCCCCGACCTGCAACCCGCCGTCCTCCACCCGCAGCTGATCGAGGCCCTGGACCCGGTTGATGTCCACCACCAACTCCGGGAGACAGCGCCGGCAGCGCATCTCCAGGATCAGGCTCTGCCCGCCGGCGAGTATCCGCGCCCGCTCCCCGGCCTCGGCGAGCGCGCCCACCGCCTCGCCCACGGTCCCCGGCACGATGTAGTCGAAAGCGGCGGGCTTCACAACCCCTCCCCCACCGTCGGACCCGCGCCGGTCCCCGACACGATGCGGTCGACAGCGGCGGGCCTCACAGCCCCTCCCCCACCGTCGACCCCGCCTCGGAGCCGACCGCTGAAGCGCGGGCCGCTCGCCACACCGCGTCCGGGGTGAGCGGCATCCGCAGCAGGTCAGGATCGGTGACCCCCAACGCGTCGGCGACCGCGTTGACGATGGCCGCGGGAGTGCCGATGCACCCCGACTCTCCGGCCCCCTTGGCTCCCAGCGGCGTCCACGGCGTCGGAGTGCTGGTCTCCCGCACCTCCACCGGCGGCATCTCGGTGAACGTCGGCAGCAGGTAGTCCAGCAGGCCGTATGGCAGCAGCGGCACCCCGGCCTCGTCGTAGGGCACCCCCTCGTACAGCGCCTGCCCGATCCCCTGCGCGATCGACCCCCTGGCCTGCCCCTCGACCGCCGCCGGATTGAGCATCACCCCGCAGTCGTCCACCGCTACCAGCCGGAGCACCCGTACGGTGCCCAGCCCCGGGTCGACCTCGACGACGGCGGCGTGGGTGCCGAACGGAAACGCCATACCCGACTCGAACCGCTCGTCCACCCGCAACGACCCGGTGACCCGCACCAGCTCGCCGAGGTCCAGCGCGACCGCGTCGTCCGCGCGGGAACTCAGCGTGCCGCCGGACCAGGCCACCTCCCCGACCGGCAGTCGCCACAGCCGCGCGGCCCGTTCCCGCGCCAGGCCGATCAGCGCGGTGGCCGCGCGATGCAGGGCCGGGCCGCCCACCTGTGCCGAGCGGCTGGCGTACGAGCCGACCCCGTCGGCCAGTTCGTCGGTGTCTCCTTCCGCGAACCGGACCCGCGAGGAGTCCAGGCCGAGGGTGGCGGCCACCAGCGAGGAGAAGGTCGTCTGGTGGCTCTGCCCGCTGGAGGCGGTACCGCACCTGGCGATCACCGTGCCGTCCGGGCACGCCTCGACGCCGCCGAACTCGTGCAGGCCGCCCTCCTCGCCCCCGGATCGTTCGACGTAGCAGGAGAGCCCGATGCCCAGGGGCAGGGCGGTCACAGAGGCCCGGCGCCGAACCCGCTCGGCCCGCCACCCGTCGTAGTCGAGGGTCTTCAGCGCCAGATCCAGCGCCCCGGCGTAGTTCCCGCTGTCGTAGCGCCTGCCGGTGGGCGTCTCGTACGGGAAACGCTCGGGTGGGATGAAGTTGCGTCGCCGTAGTTCCGCCGGGTCCATGCCCAGCCGATCGGCCAGCACGTCCATCGACCTCTCCAGCGCGAACGCCGCCTCCGGCCGCCCGGCGCCGCGGTAGGGGTAGGTCGGCATGGTGGTGGTCAGCACCGAACGAACCGTGGCGTGCACCAGGGGCGTGGCGTAGGCGCCGGTGGCCATCCGGGCGGTCTGCATCGGCAGCCCCGCCCCGATGTGCGGATAGGCCCCCACGTCGGCGTCGATCCTCAGCTCGTACGCGAGCAGCAGCCCCTCGGCGTCGGCGGCCAGCCGGACCCGCTGGTCCTGCCCCCGGCCCCGGGTGGCGGCCAGCAGCGACTCGGCGCGGTCCTCGATCCACCGGATCGGCGCCCCCTGCGTCAACGCCAGAAAGGCGACCGTGAGGTACTCGGGAAAGGTGGCGCTCTTCGACCCGAACGCACCGCCGCTGTCGGGCGTCACCACCCTGATCCGCTCGACGGGCAGGTCCAGCGCCTCGGCCAGCTCCCGCCGGAGCCGGTACGGTGCCTGGTGGGAGCACCACACGGTCAGCCGGTCCTTCTCGGGGACCGCGAGGAAGGCCCGGCACTCCATCGGCGACGGCAGCAGCAGCTGCTGGCGGTAACGCGCCTCCACCACGACCGCCGCCCGTCCCCAGACGGCCTCGTCGATCGGCACACCGACCGACCGTTCCAGCACCACGTTGTCCAGGCCCTCGAACAACGGAACAGAGCCGTCCAGGGCCTCGGCCACCGACACCGCGGGCGGAAGCGGGTCCGTCCGCACGACGATCTCGGCCACCCCGTCCTCGGCCCGGTAACGGTCCTCCCCGACCACCACCGCGACCGCCTCACCCGCGTACCGCACCCGGTCGACAGCCAGCGACGGCCAAACCCGCCCCGCCACCACCTCCGCCGAGGACATCCCCGCGAGAGCCGTCAGGGGAACCGGCGGCAACCCCGGAAGATCGGCCGCCGCCCAGGCCCCCCGCACCCCGGGAACCCGACGAGCCGGAGCACAGTCCACCCCGCACAACCGGCCGTGAGCCACAGAACTTCGTACGAACGCCGCGTCCAGGCACCCCGGCACCGCGATGTCGGCGACGTAGCGGCCATGACCGGTGAGCAGCCGCGCGTCTTCCCGCCTAGCCCAGCCATGTGCCACGACGTCCTCCGCCCCCCGGATTCAGCCCAGCAATTCTAACTCACATAACGCCACAAAACTTATATATTACCTTGAATCAAGGCCAGTGGAATCCGAGCTGCAGTACAAATACCGCCAAAAATCCACTATGCCTGCACCAAGGTAACTACTCACTTCAAACCAGAAATAACTC
This sequence comes from Streptosporangium sp. NPDC049644, assembly GCF_040675205.1. Taxonomy (NCBI): domain Bacteria; kingdom Bacillati; phylum Actinomycetota; class Actinomycetes; order Streptosporangiales; family Streptosporangiaceae; genus Streptosporangium; species Streptosporangium sp. NPDC049644. The sequence continues at coordinate 24,924 of NZ_JBFAOJ010000060.1, forward strand.
CTGGGCCTCACAAATCGATAAAATGAACGAAGAAGGCACGACCGTCTCAAGCTTCGGAGAAGCCGAGGAAAGCAGCCCGGGCGGCGCACAGGAAAGCGCACCCCCGGGCAGGCCGCAGGCCGGAAGAACCAGACCCCCGCCACGACGGCCCCGCCCGGAACACCGGCCCGCCGCAGCGCGAACCACACCGACCGGCGAGCCGAAACAGACCCGGCCGCTCACCGCACGACGTCAGCGAACCGGATGCCCCGCCCCCCGCAAAGCGTCCTTCACATCACCGATCTTGAGCTGCCCGAAGTGGAACACCGACGCCGCCAGCACGGCGTCCGCCCCCGCCTCCACCGCCGGAGGGAAGTCGGCGACCGAACCCGCACCACCGCTGGCGATCACCGGAACCGACACCACCGCCCGTACCGCCCGGATCATCTCCAGGTCGTAGCCGTCCCGGGTCCCGTCACCGTCCATCGAGTTGAGCAGGATCTCCCCCGCCCCCAGTTCGGCGCCCCGCCGGGCCCACTCCACCGCGTCGATCCCGGTCCCCCGGCGGCCACCGTGCGTGGTCACCTCGAAACCGGACGGCGTCGGTGGCCCGTCGACGACCCGGCGGGCGTCCACCGAGAGCACGATGCACTGCGCCCCGTACCGCTGCGACGCCTCGGTCAGCAGCTCGGGCCTGGCGATCGCCGCGGTGTTCAGCCCCACCTTGTCCGCGCCCGCCCGCAGCAGCCTGTCGACGTCCTCGACCGAGCGCACTCCCCCGCCCACGGTCAGCGGGATGAACACCTGCTCGGCCGTCCGGCTGACCACGTCGTACATCGTCGACCGGTCGGAGCTGGAGGCCGTGATGTCAAGGAACGTCAGCTCGTCGGCCCCCTCCGCGTCATAGCGGCGGGCCAGCTCGACCGGGTCCCCGGCATCGCGCAGGTTCTCGAAGTTGACACCCTTGACCACCCGCCCGGCGTCCACGTCCAGGCAGGGAATCACTCGTACCGCGACACTCATCGACGACTCCTCACGAACGGACGGCGGCGAGGGCGTCTTCGAGGGTGAAGGCCTGCGCGTACAGCGCCTTGCCCACGATGGCCCCCTCGACGCCGATCGGGACCAGCGAGGCCAGCGCGCGCAGGTCCTCCAGGGACGAGACCCCGCCACTGGCCACCACCGGTCTGTCGGTGCGGGAGCAGACCTCGCGGAGCAGGTCCAGGTTGGGGCCGCGCAGCGTGCCGTCCTTCGTGACGTCGGTGACGACGTAGCGGGAGCAGCCGTCCTTCTCCAGCCGGGCCAGCACCTCCCACAGGTCACCGCCCTCCTGGGTCCAGCCCCGGGCGGCCAGGGTGGTCCCCCGGACGTCCAGGCCGATCGCGACCCGGTCACCGTACTCAGAGATGATCTTGGAGCACCAGGCGGGGTTCTCCAGCGCCGCGGTGCCGATGTTCACCCGGCGGCAGCCGGTGGCCAGCGCGAGCTCCAGGGAGACGTCGTCACGGATGCCCCCGGACAGCTCCACCTTCACATCCAGCGCGCCGACCACCGTGGCGAGCAACTCGCGGTTGCTGCCCCGGCCGAAGGCCGCGTCGAGGTCGACCAGGTGGATCCACTCGGCGCCGGCCTCCTGCCAGGCGAGCGCCGCGGACAGGGGGTCGCCGTACGACGTCTCGGTGCCGGCCGCGCCCTGGACCAGGCGGACCGCCTGACCGTCGGCGACGTCCACGGCGGGGAGCAGCTCAAGCGACATCTGTTCAAGACCTCCGGTCGAAGACAAGGGTGAGAAAAAGCGGAACGAACAGCAAGGAAAGCACGAGCACGCCGAACCGCGCCGCCCAGGAGGACCACAGCAGCCAGACGATCACCTGCACGATCAGGAACAGCACCGCCGCGACGCCGTTCTGCGCCCGGCGGCGGCGGGCCATGATGCCCCCCTGGGAGACGATCCGGACGGGCCTGCCCGGCAGCAACGCGGTCACCTTGCCGATGCGCTCGCGCCGCCGCGCCAGCCGCGCCTCCCGCTCGGCGCGCAGCGCGGCCAAGCGCGCCTGCTCGGCCTCCCGCTCGGCCCTGCGCCTGGCCCGTTCCTTACTCATCGAAGGCCCATCAAAAACTCACCCGACGGTCCCGAGCCAGTTGGTGAGCAACTGGGCTCCGGCGTCGCCCGACTTCTCCGGATGGAACTGGGTGGCCATCAGCGGGCCGTTCTCCACCGCCGCGACGAACGGCACCCCGTGCTCGGCCCAGGTGACCAGCGGGTCGGCGAACCCCGGCCCCGGCTGGAGCTCCCAGGATCGCACGCCGTACGAGTGCACGAAGTAGAAGCGGGTGTCCGCCTCAAGCCCGGCGAACAGCACGGTCCCGGCGGGTGCCTTGACGGTGTTCCAGCCCATGTGCGGCAGGACCGGCGCCTCCAGGGACTCCACCGTGCCCGGCCACTCCCCGCATCCCTCGGTCGTGACACCGTGCTCGACACCCGTCTCGAAGAGGATCTGCATGCCGACGCAGATGCCCAGCACCGGCCGCCCGGCCGCCAGCCGCCGCGCGATGATCCGCTCACCCCGCACCGCGCGCAGCCCGGCCATGCACGCGGCGAACGCCCCCACGCCGGGAACCAGGAGCCCGTCGGCCTCCATCGCCGCCTCGTAGTCGGCGGTCACCGTGACCTCCGCGCCGACCCGGGCCAGCGCTCGCTCCGCCGAACGGAGGTTGCCCGAGCCGTAGTCGAGAACGGTTACCTTCTTCACCACCAGAGCACCGCCGCCGTGGTCGCCAGGGCCGCGAGAGCGGCGAGCAGCACCGCGCCCTTCTTCAGCCCCTGTTTGAGGAATGAGACGATCCCACCCACCAGGAAAAGCGCGACGAAGGCCATCACCATGGCCGACCAGTTGTCACTCACGGCCGCCTCCCCCTCCCGTCGGGAAGAATCACAGCACACCCTTCGTGCTCGGCACCCCGGTGGCGCGCGGGTCACGCTCGGACGCCGCCCGCAGCGCCCTGGCCAGGGCCTTGAACTGCGCCTCCACGATGTGGTGGGCGTTGCGGCCGTAGGGGACGCGCACGTGCAGGCAGATCGCGGCCTGGGCGACGAACGACTCCAGGATGTGCCTGGTCATCGTCGTGTCGTACTCCGGGCCGATCATCGGAGCCATGCCCTCGGGCTCGCTGTGCACCAGGTACGGCCGCCCCGACAGGTCGACCGTGACCTCCGCCAGCGACTCGTCCAGCGGGCAGGAGGCGCTGCCGAACCTCCGCAGGCCCGACTTGTCGCCCAGAGCCTCACGGAACGCGGCGCCCAGCGCGAGCGAGGTGTCCTCGATCGTGTGGTGGGCGTCGATGTGCAGGTCACCCTCGGTCTTCACGAGCAGGTCGAACAGCCCGTGCTTGCCGAGCTGGTTCAGCATGTGGTCGAAGAACCCGACACCGGTGGACACCTCGACGTTCCCGGTGCCGTCGAGGTCGACCTCGACCAGCACCGAGGTCTCCTTGGTGACGCGCTCGACGCGACCGCGACGCGGTGCGGCCTCGCCGCCGGCAGTGATGCTCACAGGATCTCCTCCAGAGCGGCGCGGAACGCCGCCATCTCCTCTGTCGTTCCGATGGACACTCTCAGCCACCCGGGCGGTCCCACCTCGCGGATCAGCACCCCGCGCTCCAGCAGGCCCTGCCACACCGCGCGCCGGTCCGCGAACAGCCCGAACAGCACGAAGTTGGCGTCCGAGTCGGCGACCTTCAGCCCCCGGGCGCGCAACCAGTCCACCACGGCGTCGCGCTCGGCCCGCAGCTCGTCGACGGCGCCGAGCAGTTCGGCGCGGTGGGCGAGCGCGACGCGCGCCGCCGTCTGGGTGAGCGTGGACAGGTGGTAGGGCAGGCGGACCAGCAGCAACGCCTCGACCACCGCCGGATGGGCGGCCAGGTAACCGAGCCGGGTGCCGGCCATGGCGAACGCCTTGGACATCGTCCGCGTGACGATCAGCCGGGGGTTGTCCGGCAGCAGGGTCAGCGCCGACGGGGTGCCGGTACGGGCGAACTCGAAGTAGGCCTCGTCCACCACCACCATGCCCGGCGCCGCCTCGACGATCCGGGCGATCACCTCCGGGTCCAGGGCGGTACCGGTCGGGTTGTTGGGCGAGGTCAGGAAGACGACGTCGGGCCGGTGCTCCTCGATCGCGGCGACCGCCTTGCCCGGGTCGATCCCGAAGTCGTCCTCACGCGCCCCGGAGATCCACTCGGTCGAGGCGCCGGTGGTGATGATCGGGTGCATCGAGTAGGACGGCTCGAAACCCATCGCGGCGCGGCCGTGGCCGCCGAAGGCCTGCAGGATCTGCTGGAGCACCTCGTTGGAGCCGTTGGCGGCCCAGACCTGCTCCACGGCGAGGCCGTGACCGAGATAGTCGGCCAGCTCCCGGCGCAGGTCGAGCGCGTCGCGGTCGGGGTAGCGGTTGAGGTCGGCGGTGACGCCCCGTACGGCCTCCGCCAGCTCGGCGACCAGCGAGGCCGAGGGCCCGTAGGGGTTCTCGTTGGTGTTGAGCCTGACCGGGACATCGATCTGGGGGGCACCGTACGGCGTGCGCCCCCGGAGGTCGTCTCGGATCGGCAGGTCTTCGAGCTTCACGACGGGATCTCCACCTCGAACCGGAAAGGGAACGGCACTCACGAGGGCACCTCCCAGGCGAACCGCGCCCTGATCGCCGCACCGTGCGCCGGCAGGTCCTCGGTGTCGGCCAGCACGCACACGTGGGCGGCGGCACCGGCCAGCGCCTCGCGGCTGTAGTCGACGACGTGCACCCCGCGCAGGAACGTCTGCACCGACAGCCCCGACGAGTGGCAGGCGCAGCCGCCGGTGGGCAGCACGTGGTTGGAGCCGGCCATGTAGTCGCCCAGCGAGACCGGCGCGTACGCCCCGACGAAGATCGCCCCGGCGTTGCGGACCCGGGCGGCCAGCGCGGACGCCTCCGCGGCGTGGATCTCCAGGTGCTCGGCGGCGTAGGCGTCGACGACGCGCAGCCCCGCCTCCATGTCGTCGACCAGCAGGATGCCGGACTGGCGCCCGGAGAGCGCCTCGGTGATCCGCTCGGTGTGCTTGGTGGCGGCGACCTGCCGGGGCAGCTCCCGCTCGACGGCCTCGGCCAGCTCCATCGAGTCGGTGACCAGCACGGCGGCGGCGATCGTGTCGTGCTCGGCCTGGCTGATCAGGTCGGCGGCGACGTGCACCGGGTTGGCCGTGGAGTCGGCGAGGATCGCGATCTCGGTCGGACCCGCCTCGGAGTCGATGCCGATACGGCCCTTGAGCAGGCGCTTGGCCGCGGCGACCCAGATGTTGCCGGGGCCGGTGACCATGGTGACCGGCGGGCACTCCTCGGTGCCGTAGGCGAACATCGCCACCGCCTGGGCGCCGCCGACCGCGTAGACCTCGTCCACCCCGAGCAGCGCGCACGCCGCCAGGATGGCCGGGTGCGGCAGACCGCCGAACTCGCGCTGCGCGGGCGAGGAGACCGCCAGGGAGGCCACCCCCGCCTCCTGGGCCGGGACGACGTTCATGACCACACTGGAGGGGTAGACCGCCCGGCCGCCGGGGACGTACAGCCCCACCCGGTCGACGGGCACCCAGCGCTCGGTGACGGTGCCGCCCGGCACGACCTGGGTGGTGACGTCGGTGCGCCGCTGGTCACGGTGGACGAGGCGGGCGCGGCGGATCGACTCCTCCAGAGCCGCCCTGACCTTCGGGTCGAGCCCCTCCAGCGCCCCGGAGATCGCCTCGGCCGACACCCTGGTGGACTCCAGCTCGACGCCGTCGAACCTGGCGGTCAGCTCCCGCACCGCGGCGACCCCACGATGATGCACGTCGTCGCAGATGGGCCGCACCTTCTCCAGGGCGGCTTCGACGTCGAGGTCGGCGCGGGGCAGCACGTCGCGAAGGTCCTCGGGCAGAGGGCCTCGCAGGTCGGTACGCGAAATCACTCGTTCAGTCTACGGAGGTCCGCCACCCGGTATCGTCGCGTCCATTATCCGGACAGTGCCTTTACTATGTAGATTTTAACCAGCCGCTACGCTCTCCCCGTGAGCAAGAGCAAGAGCAAGGGCGGTCAGGGAACCCCCGCGACCGTGGCCCTGACCCAGGCGGGAGCCGACTTCACCCTGCACCCCTACGAGCACGACGCGAACGCGCAGGCCTACGGCGAGGAGGCGGCGGACGCCCTCGGCGTGCCGTACGGGCAGATCTTCAAGACCCTGGTGGCCGAGGTGGAGGGCGGGCTGGCCGTCGCGGTGGTGCCGGTGGCGGGCAAACTCGATCTCAAGGCGTTCGCGGCGGCGCTGAGGAGCAAGCGGGCCGCGATGGCCGACGCGGCCAAGGTGGAGCGGGTGACCGGCTACGTGGTCGGTGGCATCAGCCCGCTGGGGCAGCGCAAGCGTCTGCCGACCGTGGTCGACGCCTCCGCGCTGGACTTTCCGACGATCTACTTCTCCGCCGGCCGGCGCGGGCTGCAGATCGAGACCTCCCCCTCGGAGCTGGTACGCCTCACCGGAGCCGTCACCGCGCCCATCGGCAAGAGCGGCTAGCGAAGGCTTTCGGCCGGAGGAGAGCCGGCCAGACCCCGGCCCGCCGCACAAGGTGGGCCGGAGGTCCCCGGGCCGTCCTGTCGAAGGTTGCCGAGGCGGCACGCGGCGGCGTTCGGCCAGACTCTTCTGCGACAGGCCGTACCGATCGGGGGACAGATGCACTACCTCACCGCTACCGAGATGCTCGAACTGCTGCGCACCAGGCAGGTCAGCGCGGTCGAGCTGCTGGAGGCGCACCTGCGGCGGATCGAGGAGGTCAACCCGGCGGTCAACGCGATCGTCACGCTGACCGCCGAGCGCGCCAGGCGGGAGGCGGAGGAGGCCGACCGGGACCTGGCCCGCGGCCGCTGGCGGGGACCGCTGCACGGGCTGCCGGTCGCGCACAAGGACCTGGCCGACACCGCGGGGATCCGCACCACGTACGGCTCGCCGCTCTTCGCCGACCACGTCCCCGACACCGACGCGCCGATCGTGCGGCGGATGCGCGAGGCCGGGGCGATCACGGTCGGCAAGACCAACACCCCGGAGTTCGGCACCGGCTCGCACACCGTGAACGAGATCTTCGGCGCCACCCGCAACCCCTACGACCCGACCAGGTCGGCCGGGGGCAGCAGCGGTGGGGCCGCCGCCGCGCTGGCCACCGGCATGGTGGCGCTGGCCGACGGCTCCGACATGGGCGGCTCGCTGCGCAACCCCGCCTCCTTCTGCAACGTGGCAGGGCTGCGGCCCACCCCCGGGCGGGTGCCGGCGCCGTCGGCCGTCGCGGCCTGGTTCACCCTCGGCGTGCCGGGGCCGATGGCCCGTACCGCCGGGGACCTGGCGCTGCTGATGAGCGCGATCGCCGGGTTCGACGCCTCCTCCCCCCTGTCGATCGCCGAGAGCGGCACCGTCTTCGCCGGGCCGCTGGAGGCGGACCTGACCGGGCTGCGCGTGGCCTGGAGCCCGGACCTGGGCGGGCTGCCCGTCGACGCGGAGACCGCCAAGGTCACCGCGGACGCCCCGGCCGTGCTCGCGGAGCTGGGCGCACGGGTGGAGCTGGTGGAGCTGGACCTGTCGGACGCCGAGGACGCCTTCCGGATCTACCGGGCGTGGTACTACGCGCTCTGCTACGGCGACCTGCCGCAGGAGCGCCTGGGGGCGAACGTGCGCTGGAACGTCGAGCGGGGCCGCGAGGTGACCGGGGCCGACCTGGCCCGCGCCGAGCGGCTGCGCAGCGGGCTCTACCGGCGGATGGACGCCTTCTTCGACAAGCACGACTTCCTGATCGCCCCGGTCAGCCAGGTACCACCGTTCCCGGTGGACGCCCCGCACGTCTCGGAGATCAACGGGCAGGCGCTGCCCGACTACCTGGCGTGGATGCGCTCGGCCTACTGGATCAGCGTGCTGCACGCGCCGGCGGCGTCGGTGCCGTGCGGGTTCACCTCGGACGGGCTGCCGGTGGGCGTGCAGATCGTCGGGCGCCCCTTCGCCGACATGGCGGTGCTCCGGCTGGCCCACGCCTTCGAGCGCGCCACCGGGCACGGCGCGCGCAGGCCGCCCCGCTGACCGCGGCCGCCGCGCCTACCGGCCGTCGATGTCGTGCGACGGCAGCGGCCCGTAGGGGTCGGCGCCGAACGGATGGCGCAGCGGCGAGTCGCGGTAGCCCGCGACGCCCTCCAGGACGAAGAAGGCGCCGGCGGCCAGCGTCGGCCACGCGTACAGCACGCCCCTGGCGGTCAGCGCCAGCGGCCCCGGGACCAGCGGCACGGAGCTCCCCGAGGCGACGACGCTCACCGCGCCGAGGTTGGCCGCCTCGCCGACCAGCAGCGTGAGGTGCGCGCCGAGCAGGCCGCCCGCGGCCAGGCCCACCACCACCGGCAGCGGGCGGCCCCCGCGCGACACGCCGTAGCCGATGACCCCGCAGACCAGCCCGAGCACGCCCGTGATGACGGCGAACCAGCCGTCGGCGGCGATCAGCGCCTGCGTGGAGGGATCGGCCAGCAGCGGCCCCTTGCCCGTCATGACGTACGGGGGGCGCGGCGCGGCCAGCGACCACAGGATCCCGGCGCCGGCTCCGGCCAGGGCGAGCACCAGCACAGTGATCACGAAGTCACGCACAGCGCGCACCACGGCCCCCTCACCCTCTGTGCAGATGTGCCCGATGTTACCCATCCGCCCGCCCGGCGCCACCCGAGGTCCCGACCGAATCCCGTTACGCTTACGGGGTGAACGAAGAGGCATGGTTGATCGAACCCTCCGGGCCGCTCCGCGGTGACGTCGAGGTCCGCGGCTCCAAGAACGGCGTCTCCAAGCACATGGTCGCCGCGATGCTCGGCACCGGTGAGAGCACGATCCAGAACGCCCCGGACGTGGGCGAGGTGGGGATCACCGCGCAGATGCTGAGGGCGCTCGGCATCGACGTGGAGATCAGCTCCGGGGAGATCACCGTCGCTCCCGGAGAGCAGGTCAACCCGCACGTACCGGCGGCGTTCACCGGCCTCAACCGGATCCCGATCCTGATGCTGGGCCCGCTGCTGCACCTGGCGGGCGAGGCGTTCGTACCGCTGGTCGGCGGCGACCCGATCGGCCGCCGGCCCGTCGACTTCCACGTCGAGGCGCTGCGCGCGATGGGCGCCGAGGTCGAGGTGAGCGACACCGGCGTGTACGCCAAGGCCAAACGGCTGCGCGGCACCCGGCTCGAACTTCCCTACCCCAGCGTCGGCGCCACCGAGACGATCCTGATGTCCGCGGTGCTGGCCGAGGGCAAGACCGTGCTGAAGGGCGCGGCGATGGAGCCCGAGGTGGTGGAGCTCGCCCTGTTCCTGCAGCGCATGGGCGCGCGCATCGAGCTGAGCCCGGACCGGCGCATCGTGATCGAGGGGGTGGAGCGCCTGCACGGCGCCTCCACCTGGCTCAACGGGGACCGTATCGAGGCGTTCTCCTACCTGGCGGCCGGTCTGATCACCGGCGGCCAGGTACGGGTGCACGGCTGCCCGCAGGACCGGCTGGTCACCGCGATCACCACCCTGGCCAGGATGGGCGCCGAGGTCGACATCACCGACGACTACCTGTCGGCGTCGGCGCCGCACGGGCTGCGGGCCGCGGCGGTGCAGACCGACACGCACCCGGGGTTCATGACCGACTGGCAGACGCCCCTGATGGTGCTGTTCACCCAGGCCCAGGGCATGTCGGTGCTGCACGAGACCGTGTTCGAGAACCGCCTGGTCTACGTGCCCGCCCTGCAGAAGATGGGCTGCGAGATCGAGGTGTTCGACGTCTGCCTGGGCGGCCCGGCCTGCCGCTACCACGACACCAACGCCAAGCACTCGGCGGTCGTGCGCGGCGTGTCCAGGCTGAGCGGCGCCGACGTGACGCTGCCCGACATCCGGGCCGGATTCTCCGCCGTGCTGGCCGCGGCCGCCGCGGAGGGCGTCTCCACGCTGCGCGGGGTGCACCACATCGAGCGGGGCTACCACCGGCCGTTCGAGCAGTTCGCCTCTCTCGGGCTGAAGATCAGTCGAGAAAAGGTGCAGGACGGGTAAGGATTGGCAACCGGGTGTTTATGGGTGATCATCCGGTTGCACGTTACCTTGTGTGACATCGCACCCGGAGGTGAGACGCGGACCCGGCGCGTGCCTGCGCGTTCTGGCGGCCTGCGGGGTGCTCGGCGGGCTGCTGGCCGCCCTGGCCGCGCTGCCGCTGGTCGGCACGGTGGGGATCACCGTCAACAACGTCACGAGAACCCTGACGGACCTGCCGCCGAGCCCCCGGGAGAACCCGCTCGCCCAGCGCACCGTGCTCCTGGACCGGAACGGCAAGCGGTTCGCCCAGTTCTACACGGAGAACCGGACCGTCGTACGACTCGACCAGGTCGCCCCCGTCATGCGTGAGGCGATCGTGGCGATCGAGGACTCGCGCTTCTACGAGCACGCGGGCCTGGACGTCAAGGGCACCCTGCGCGCCCTGGTGACCAACACCAAGGCGGGCGGGGTGCGCCAGGGCGGCTCCTCGCTCACCCAGCAGCTCGTGAAGAACATCCTGGTCGAGAACTCCGAGACCGAGACCGAACGCGCCCAGGCCCGCGCGCCCAGCATCCAGCGCAAGATCACCGAGCTGCGGTACGCGTTGGCGATGGAGAAGAAGTACACCAAGGCCGAGATCCTGGAGCGCTACCTCAACATCGCCTATTTCGGCGCGGGGGCCTTCGGGGTGGAGGCCGCCGCCCAGCGGTTCTTCTCGGTCGCGGCCTCCCGGCTGTCCCTGGCGCAGGCGGCGACACTGGCCGGCGCGGTCCGCACCCCGTACGCCACGGACCCGTCGCTGGACGCGGCGCGCAGGAAGAGGCTGCGAGAGCGCAGGGACATCGTCCTGGAGCGGATGGCCCAGCTGTCGTACGTCCCCCGGCCCCAGGCGGAGGCCGCCATGAGACGGCCGCTGAACCTCCGGCTGCAGCCGCAGCCCGGCGGCTGCGACGGGAGCGTCTATCCCTACTTCTGCCTGTACGTGCACAGGGAGCTGCTGACCAACCCGGTCTTCGGTCACAGCCGCGCGGAGCGGGAGCGCCGCCTGGCCAGGGGCGGGCTGGTGCTCCGCACCACCCTGGCGCCGCGGGCCCAGCGGGCCGCGGAACGCGCCATCGCCGCGCGCGTCGGCACCAAGGACACCGAGGTCGCCGCCGAGGCCATGATCCAGCCTGGCACCGGGCGGATCCGGGCCATGGCGGCGAGCAAGAGGTACGGTCTCAACAGCGGCAACAAGAACAACGGCCCCCGCACCACCTACAACCTGGTCGCCGACACCGCGCACGGAGGCGGCCAGGGATTCCAGGCGGGGTCGACGTTCAAGGTGTTCACCCTGGCGACCGCGCTCGGCCAGGGCTGGCGGTTCGACCAGGGATTCATGACGCCCGGCAGTTTCGTACCCGACAGCGGTTTCAGGGACTGCCGGGGCCGCAAGGTCAACGACCCCGGCGCGGAGATCTTCAACGCGAGCGGCGAGGGCAAGGGCGGCCCGCAGAGCCTGTCCACCGGCACCTGGAAGTCGGTGAACATCTTCTACATGATGCTGGAGCAGCGGGTGGGCCTGTGCCCGGTCGTCAGGACCGCCAAGGCGATGGGCATCGCCCGCGCCGACGGCGCCCCGCTGCGGGAGGTGCCGACCTTCACCCTGGGGGTGAACGAGATGGACCCGGTGACCGTGGCGGCGGCGTTCGCCGCGTTCGGAGCGCGGGGCCGCTACTGCCGTCCGCTGTCCATCGTCGAGATCGTCGAGCGGAACGGCAGGCACTTCCGCGTCCCGCCCAGTTGCGCGCAGGCGATCGAGCGCGACGTGGCCGACGCGGTCAACTACCTGCTGTCCGGGGTGTTCACCAAGGGCACCATGACCGGTCAGAGCATCGGCCGCCCGGCGGCGGGCAAGACCGGCACCAACAACGGCTACACGTCGGCCTGGTTCGCCGGCTACACCCCCGACCTGGCCGCGGCGGTCAGCGTGGGCGACATCCGCGGCTCCTACCGCTACCCGCTGCGCGACGTCGAGATCGGCGGCGAGTACTACGGAGCGGTCCAGGGGGCCTCCCTGCCGGGGCCGATCTGGGTGTCGTCCATGTCCGCCGCCCTGCGGGACGTCTCGCCGCGTTCCTTCCACCAGCCGGACATGGGCCGTTTCGGCGGCGGGTTCACCCCGGGCCTGAAGGAGGCCGAGGAGGCCGAGAAGGCCAAGCGCCGTAATGGGGAGCGCCGTGACGGGGAGGACGCCCACGCGGACGGGCCCCGCCGGCCTCGCGGTTTCTTCCGGAACCGCGGTTTCCCCCGGGACCACGGCTTCCACCGGAACCGCGGCTTCCACCGGGCCGCGGCCTCGGAGGATCACGACGGGGAAAGCGGAAGCGGCCTGCCGCCCGGCGACGCGTGGTAGGACCGACCCGGGCCGGTCGTGGTCACCGGACCACGACCGGGGACGACGCCCCCCTCACCAGCGGGGCCGGGGCACCGGATCCGTCGGCGGGGACCGACCAGACGTCCGGCCCCTTGGCGTACATCACGGTACGCCCGTCGAGCCACGCCACCTGGTCGTCGATGCTCGCGGTCTCGGCCAGCGGCGTCTCCCGCATCGTCGACAGCTCCAGCAGGTGGAGCCGCCACATCCGGCGCGGGTCGGCGGAGACCCGCTTCTTGAACACCAGCCGGGTCCCGTCGGGAGACAGCGACGGGCACTCGGCGTTCTCCCTGAGCGCCCGCACCCGCCAGTTGGCGTAGTCGCCCTCGACGAGATAGGTCCTCCCGCCGGTGGCGAGGGTCGCGTAGAACCGGTTGTCGTCGGCGGCGAAGGTCACCCCCCAGTAGTTCACGTCGACCGCGTGGTGACGGCGGCCGTTCAGGGTCAGCGGGATGTCCTCCATGTTGGTGACGGCGTAGCCGGTGCGGGTGTCGAGGATCCCCGTCCAGGTGGAGAAGCCGCCCTCGTTGTAGGAGTCGCCGGTGACGAACACGGTCCACGACGCCATCCGGCCGCTCTGCGACATCCTCGCCCGGTTCGGGATCCCGGCCAGCCTGATCCGCCGGGTCTCCCGCATGGAGCGGTCGAGGATCACCGCGTCCGTGCTGACCAGCGCCCCGGGCCTGGCGACCAGGCAGATCGAGGTGCCACCCGCCGTGGAGAACCGGTCACAGACCGGACCCGCGGCGGCGGGCAGGGCCGAGATGTCGCCGAGCGGCACCCCGGCGACCTGGCCGGCGGCCGTACGGAACATCAGCCGCCCGGGACGGAGTACTCCGCCGTCCGCCGCCGGTGCCGAGACCGGGACGGGGTCGCGGCGTGCGGCCCAGGCCGCGTAGCCGACCGCCGTGCCGCCGAGGACGGCCACCACGACGAGCAGCGCCGGCAGGCGCCTGACCGGGGTCACGACCGCCTCCCCGCCCGAAGTGGCGACCCCAGGAGCGACGTCACAGGTACCTCCTCATCACGAACCAGGCGCCGGGCACGCAGGCCGCGAGGCCCGCCGCCATGACGGCCAGTCCCTGGGTGCTTCCCCACGCCGTCCAGACGGCGCCGAACAGGACGGATGACAGCGACCGGGCCGTCGCCTGACCGGTCTGGAGCAGGGCCAGGCCGCTCGTACGCAGGTGCTCGGGGAGCACCGGCCCGGCCACGGCCATCAGCACGCCGTCGGTCGCGGCGTAGAAGGTCCCGTGCAGGATCAGCACCGCGACGAGCCATCCCGGTCCGAGCAGCACGAGGTAGGCGACGATCAGGGCGACGTGCCCGGCCAGGAAGACCGGCACCCGGCCCAGCCGGTCCGCGAGCCGCCCGAGGGGCACGGCCAGCAGCAGGTAGACGGCGGCCGTGCCGATCGACAACAGCGGGAAGTACACCGCGTCGATCCCGCCGCGCCTCTGCAGCAGCAGGTAGACGAACGCGTCGCCGACGGTGACCAGGCCGAGAACCGCGGCCACCACGCACACCCGCCGGAACGCCGCGTCGCGCAGCAGTCCCAGCGCGGCGCGCGGCGAGGTGGCCGGGCGCGGGGCGGACAGCGGGGCGCGCCGGTCACGGACGTACATGACCAGCAGCAGCACGCCGAGCACGGCCACGCAGAAGCTGACCACGAACACCGCGTCGTAGGCCCCGCCGGTGCCCGTCAGGACGGCGAACGCCACCAGCGGGCCGAGCAGCGCGCCGACGGTGTCCATGGCCCGGTGCACGCCGAACGCCTGACCGAGCCTGCCGGCCGGGACGCTCAGCGAGATCAGCGCGTCACGCGGGGCCGTGCGCAGTCCCTTGCCGGTCCTGTCGACGGCGATCACCGCGCTCAGCGCCGCGACCGAGCCGCCCGCCGCCGGCAGGGCCGGCTTGCAGAGCGCGGACAGCCCGTACCCGATCCCGGCGATGAGTTTGCGCCGCTGCCACCGGTCGGCGAGGTTGCCCCCGGCGAGGCGGACCAGCGCCGTCAGGCCGAAGGAGAGCCCGTCGAGCAGGCCGAACTGCAGCGGGCTGAGACCGAGGAAGAGCGTCAGGTAGAGCGGCAGCACGGCCGTGACCATCTCCGAGGAGACGTCGGTGACCAGGCTGACCGCCCCGAGCGCGAACACGTTCCCGGGGACGGCCCAGGAGAACCGGGGCCGCGGACGTGCTCCGTCCGCGGTCCGGCTTGCCGAGACGTACATCTAGTGGCAGGCGTAGGTGGGGCCGGTGTCCTTGACCGAACCGTCGGCGCCGATCAGCTGCCAGGAGAACGCGGCCGGGGCGAAGGTCATCTTGACCACGCCGTAGACGTCCACCAGCCGCTTCTGGCTGTTGGGCTGGACGTTCGTGATCCCGTACGGTGAGGCGCCGCCCATGCCTCCGAGGATCTCCACCATGCCCTTGGGGTCGGCCTGGGCGTCGGGGTTCTGCGGGGCGAACCGTTCGTAGTGGTGGTCGTGGCCGTTGAGCACCAGGTCGGCTCCGGCGGCATAGAGGATCTTCCAGACCGGCTTGCCGACCGGGTCGTTGCCGTGCTCGCCGGAGCTGAACAGCGGGTGGTGCCAGTAGGCGGCGATACAGCCCTTGGTGTTCGCGGCCAGGTCGGCCTTGAGCCAGTTGATCTGGGCCGTCTGGTCGAAGTAGTTGGAGTCAAGGGCGATGAAGTGCCAGTTGCCCCGGTCGTAGCTGTAGTAGGTCTTGCCCTGCGGGGTGGCGATGGAGCCGAAGTAGCCCTTGTATCCCGCGTAGGTTCCGGCCGGGTCGTAGGTCTCGTGGTTGCCGACGGCGGGGCGCGTCTTGCTCTTGAACCTGCCCCACGTCTTGTCGTAGTAGTTCTGGAAGTCCGAGAGCCGGGCGTCGTCGTACTGGTTGTCGCCCATGGTGATGACGAACTCGGGGTTCATCGCCTGGACCTGTGCCGCCGTCTTGGGGTGGGCGCAGGAGCTGGAGCTCGCGGTGCACTGGGCCGCGATGTCACCGGCGGCCGCGACGACGAAGGTGTCGCCCGGAGTCACCGTCGGGGTGGGGCTGGGTGTGGAGGTGCCGCCGCCGAACACCTGGAACTCGTACAGGGAGTAGCCGTAGGAGGTGCCCCTGACCGTGCCGTGCATGCGGACGTAGCGCCCGGAGCCCGACAGGCCGGTCAGGTCGTCCTGGCCGCCGTCGCCGCTGCTCGTGGAGTAGACGGTGGTCCAGTTCGCGGCGTCGTCGGAGACCTGGATCGTGTACGCCTTGCCGTAGGCGGCCTCCCAGAACAGCTTGACCCGGGAGATCGGGGAGATCACGCCCAGGTCGACGCGGATCCACTGGGGATCGCTGCCCTCCAGGGAGGCCCAGCGGGTCGAGGTGAGGTCGCCGTCGACCGCCTTGCCCGAGCTGTAGGAGGAGCCCTCCTTGGACGAGGAGGAGGCGGGCCTGCCCTGCGACAGCAGGGTCTCGGCGGCTTCGGCGCGGCCGGTGGTGACCAGGACCCCGGCGAGGAGGACGGTAACCGCCGAGAGGATGAGAAGGAGGCGGTGGGGGGCGGGGTGAGGCGTGCTTGATGACACGTGCTTGTCTCCTGTGGGGGCTAGAGACGATGATCACGACGCCCGTCGCGGCGCCGTGCACAACGTGGCCGGGGCAGCACGATCCCTCGCTGAGCGCGTCACGTCCCCTCCGGGACGCCGCGCCAAGCCACTCTCCGGCATAGTGACAAGCCGCCGGGGAGGCTGTCAACGGAAGTTAGGAAGGTTTCCTAACCCGAAACCCGGCGCGCCGGAGGAGCACAACGCCGCCTCCGGGCACCTCGCGATGTGCCCGGAGGCGGCGTGCCACAGAGACGACTCGGCGCCCGCTCTCACGCCCCCAGGCAGGCGGGGCCGAGCAGCTGCTTCAGATCGCCCATCAGGGCCGGGGACGGCGAGACCCGCAGCCGGTCGTCGAGGCGCATGATGGTGGTCTTGGGGCCGTTGTGCACCTGCAGGTGCACCTCGGTGGTGCCCGGATGGGCGGTCAGCACCTCCTTGAGCCGGCCGACCACCGGCGGGGTGCAGCGGGTCAGGGCGAGGCTGACCGCCAGGGGACCACCGGCCTCACGGGTCAGGTCCGGAGCCGTCACCTCCATGGCGATGATCTTTCCGACGTCCTCGCGCTTGTCCAGGCGGCCCTTGACGAAGACGATGGCGTCCTCGGCGAGCACGGTCGCGCAGAGCTGGTAGGCCGAGGGGAAGATCATCACCTCGATGGCACCCTCCAGGTCCTCCAGCTGGGTCAGCACCCAGGTGTCGCCCTTCTTGGTGACCTTGCGCTGCACCCCGCTCAGGATGCCGCCGACGGTGACGACCTGACCGTCCGGCCGGTGCTCGTCCTGGAGCGAGGCGATCGAGCAGTCGGCGCCGGAGGCGAGGATGTGCTCCACGCCGAAGAGCGGATGGTCGGAGACGTACAGGCCGAGCATCTCCCGCTCGAACTGCAGCAGCGTGTTCTTGTCCCACTCGCCCACCGGGATCTGCACGTCGAAGGTCTGGTCCTCGGCCCCCTCGACGGCGCCGAACAGCGAGTCCTGTCCCTGGGCCTCGTTCTTCTTGATGCCGATGATGCTGTCGACCGCCTGCTCGTGGACCATCACCAGGCCCTTGCGCACGTGCCCGAAGGAGTCGAAGGCACCGGCCTTGATCAGCGACTCGATGACCCGCTTGTTACAGACGACCATGGGGACCTTGCGCAGGAAGTCCTTGAAGTCGGCGAAGCGGCTCTTCTCCCTGCGCGCGGCGATGATCCCGTCGACCACGTTGCCGCCGACGTTGCGGATGGCCGACAGGCCGAACCGGACGTCGGTGCCGCGCGGCGTGAAGTCGAAGTCGGAGTCGTTGACGTCCGGCGGCAGCACCTTGATGCCCATCCGGCGGCACTCGTTGAGATAGAGGGCCGACTTGTCCTTGTCGTCCTTGACCGAGGTCAGCAGCCCGGCCATGTACTCGGCCGGGTAGTTGGCCTTGAGGTAGGCGGTCCAGTAGGAGACCAGGCCGTAGGCGGCGCTGTGCGCCTTGTTGAAGGCGTAGTCGGAGAAGGGCAGCAGGATGTCCCAGAGCGTCTTGATCGCGGCCGCGGAGTAGCCGTTGTCCTTCATGCCCTGCTCGAAGGACTCGAACTGCTTGTCCAGCTCCGCCTTCTTCTTCTTGCCCATCGCGCGGCGCAGCAGGTCGGCCTTGCCGAGCGAGAACCCGGCGACCTTCTGCGCGATGGCCATGACCTGCTCCTGATAGACGATCAGGCCGTACGTGGTGCCGAGGATCTCCTGCAGCGACTCCTCGAACTCCGGGTGGATCGGGACGATCTCCTGCTGGCCGTTCTTGCGCAGCGCGTAGTTGGTGTGCGAGTTGGCGCCCATCGGGCCGGGCCGGTACAGCGCGCCGACGGCGGAGATGTCCTCGAAGTTGTCGGGCTTCATCAGCCGCAGCAGCGACCGCATGCCGCCGCCGTCCAGCTGGAACACCCCCAGGGTGTCGCCCCGGCCGAGCAGCTCGTAGGTCTTGCGATCGTCCAGCGGCAGCTTGAGCAGGTCGATCCGCTCGCCGGTGTTGGCCTCGATCATCTTCAGGCAGTCGTCGATGATCGTGAGGTTGCGCAGGCCCAGGAAGTCCATCTTCAGCAGGCCGAGCGTCTCGCAGGTCGGGTAGTCGAACTGCGTGATGATCACACCGTCGGAGTCCCGGCGCATGATCGGGATGTAGTCGGTCAGCACCTCGGCCGACATGATGACCCCGGCGGCGTGCACGCCGGTCTGCCGGATCAGGCCCTCCAGGCCCCTGCCGAGGTCCATCGCCGACTTGACGTCGACGTCCTCCTCGTACAGCCTGCGCAGCTCGCCGGCCTCGTTGTAGCGCGGATGATCTTTGTCGAAGATGCCGGAGAGCGGGATGTCCTTGCCCATCACCGCGGGCGGGAACGCCTTGGAGACCTTGTCGCCCAGCGCGTACGGATGGCCCAGGACGCGAGCCGCGTCCTTGATGGCGGCCTTCGCCTTGATGGTGCCGAAGGTGGCGATCATGGCGACCTTGTCGGCCCCGTACTTCTCCGTCACGTACCGGATCACGTCGCCGCGCCTGCGCTCGTCGAAGTCGATGTCGACGTCGGGCATGGAGACGCGGTCGGGGTTGAGGAACCGCTCGAAGATCAGCCCGTGCGGCAGCGGGTCCAGGTCGGTGATGCCCAGCGCGTACGCGGCCAGTGAGCCTGCGGCCGAGCCACGGCCGGGACCGACCCGGATGCCGTTGTTCTTGGCCCACATGATGAAGTCGGCGACCACGAGGAAGTAGGAGGGGAACCCCATCTGCAGGATGACGCCCATCTCGAACTCGATCTGCGTGCGGTGCTCGGAGTCGACGCCCTCGGGGAAGCGCCGCTCCATGCCCCGCCAGATCTCCTTGCGGAACCAGCTCTCCTCGGTCTCCCCCTCGGGCAGGGGGAAGGTCGGCATCAGGTTCTTGAAACCGAACATGCCGCTCGGATCGACCTTCTCGGCGACCAGCAGGGTGTTGCGGCAGCCCTCGGCCCACAGGTCCGAGGAGTCGACCGCGCGCATCTCGTCGGCGTTCTTGATGTAGTAGCCGCTGCCGTCGAACCGGAAGCGGTCGGGGTCGGACAGCTGCTTGCCGGTCTGGATGCACAGCAGCGCGTCGTGGGAGGTCGCGTCCGACTCGTAGGTGTAGTGGGAGTCGTTGGTCACCAGCGGCGGGATGTCCAGCTCGCGCGAGATGCGGGTCAGCCCGTCCCGGACCCTGCGCTCGATGTCGAGCCCATGATCCATGATCTCCAGGTAGTAGTTCTCCTTGCCGAACAGCTCCTGGAACCTGGCCGCCGCCGCGACCGCCTCGTCATACTGCCCCAGGCGCAGGCGGGTCTGCACCTCGCCCGACGGGCAGCCGGTGGTGGCCATCAGCCCCTCGGCGTGCTCGGCGAGGATCTCCGCGTCCATCCGCGCCCACTTACGGACGAAGCCCTCGGTGTAGGCGCGCGAGGAGAGCTTCATCAGGTTGCTCAGACCCTTGGCGTTCTTCGCCCAGATGGTCATGTGGGTGTAGTAGCCACCCGCCGAGACGTCGTCGCGCTTCTGGTGCGGCTCGCCCCACAGCACCGGCTTCTTCTGGTGCCGGGAGGCCGGGGCGACGTAGGCCTCGATGCCGATGATCGGCTTGATCCCCGCCCCGGTCGCCTGCTTGTAGAAGTCGTAGGCCCCGTGCATGTTGCCGTGGTCGGTGATCGCGATGGCGGGCATGCCCAGGTCGCCGACCTGCTTGAACATTTGCTTCAAACGGGCGGCTCCATCCAACATGGAGTACTCCGTGTGAACGTGCAGATGCACAAACGAGTCTGACATGCGGCCCCGTCCTCCCCTAGTCGCACCGTCGGCGGGGAAAGCGTATCCAAATCCGAGTTCCCGAAGTGACCCGTGTGCTTCGGGTCGTCTCTTCCTCTCAGTCCCGCTCGGCGGGCGCCGAGCGGCGTTCCTCGGCGAGGTGCAGGCCCGCCTCGATGACGGCGTTCATGATGGGGGCGAGCCGGGCCTCGCCCAGCACGGGGGCGCGGCGGGCCATCTCGGCGACCACCTGGCGCTCGCGGACGGCGTCACGGCCGGCGAAACCTCCGACGGGCTTGAGGCGCTGGATGGTTCCGGCGAGCTCGGCGCGGCGTTCCAGCAGGACGGCGAGGGCGGCGTCGACGCGGTCGATGGCGTCGCGGGCGGCGGGCACCGAGTCGGGCTCCTCCCTGCGGGTGACGGCACCGACGATCCTGGTGGCCTCCCGCGCGGCCAGCGCGTCCTGCTCGGTGACACCGGGATCCAGCAGGAGGCCGTCGGCACCGGCGGCGACCGCGGCGGCGGCCAGCGTGGGGTCCGTGCCGAGATCGGCCAGGACGGGGCGGCCCGACCTCGTCCGCGCGGCGCGCATCAGGGCGAGGTCGAAGGTGGCGCCGTCCAGGTGGGCGCGGCCGCTCTCGCAGAGCATGATCTGGTCGTTGCCCTCAGCCACGCAGTGGCCGGCGACCGCCAGCCACTCCTCCAGCGTCGCGGAGGAGGCCCGCTGGACGAGCACCGGCAGGCCGAGCCTGGCCGTGGCGCGCACCAGCTCCGAATCCCGCATCCAGGCCGCGCCGACCACCACGCCGTCCGCGCTCTCGGCGATCACCGGCAGGTCTCCCGCCGAGGACGGCTCCACCAGGAGCGGCCCCGCCCCCTCGGCGCGGGCCGCCACCACGGACTCGGCGGCGGGGACCTCACCGTGCCGGTCCCGCAGGCTGATCCAGCGGGCGTCCGCACCGTAGCCGCCTATCACCACGGCCGGCCCGGCCCCCACCGTGAGCGCGCCCAGCCCTACCGCTGCGCGTTCCAGATGTGCGGTGGTCGACATGAGGCTCCCCCATGCTCGGCCGGCGCGCGTCCCGCGAACCGGCGGCCGTTCGGAAAGAGGTGTTCTAAATGAGAAAGGCAGAGACTTCGCGTCTCCGCCCGGTGCCGGCTCCGGCTGGTCGCCGGGCCCTGTCCCTCGGATCTCCCGCCCACCGCTCTCCCGCCCGCCGCGGCTCACTGTTCCGTCTTGCGAGACACCGCCCGACCGGCCCTCGCCACGGTAAGATCCGCGGGACGGCGGACCAGATCACGCTGTCGCGACCGGTCTCTCCGGGGCCGGGCCGGTAAACACGAAACAACAGGTCATAGGCCCAATCTTAAGTCATCTACCGGACACCCGCCACGTACTGGACAGCGCATCTCAGGATATGGACTTTTCCCCAGCGAGTGAGTCGATCACTTTACTGGGCTATGAGAGTATTCGGGGGTTCCGAAGGAGGTAAGCCGGTTGATGGCCGAAGCACAGCCCGAGGGGCGCCGTATCGCCTCCCGTTACCACCTGCTCGAAGCCATCGGCCGGGGTGGCATGGGCATCGTGTGGCGGGCCCATGACGAGCTTCTGGACCGCGAGGTCGCGATCAAGGAGGTCCGCTACGCCGACATGCTCGGCGAGGACAACCAGGAGGACTTCAACCGGCGCACCAAGCGCGAGGCACGTGCCGCCGGGCGTCTGACCCACCCGAACGTGGTGGTCGTCCACGACGTCGTCGAGGAGGACGGGCGTCCCTGGATCGTCATGCAGCTGGTGGAGTCGCGCTCCCTCGGCAAGGTGCTGAGGCAGGACGGGCCGCTGCCGCCGCAGCGGGTGGCGGAGATCGGCCTGCAGGTGCTGGAGGCGCTGCGCGCCGCCCACGCCCAGGGGGTGCTGCACCGCGACGTCAAGCCGGAGAACGTGCTGCTGGCCGACGACGGCCGGGTGGTGCTGACCGACTTCGGCATCGCGACGCTCGAAGCCGAGACCGCGCTGACCATGACCGGCATCGCGGGCACCCCCGCGTTCATCCCTCCCGAACGCATCAAGGGCGGCGCCGCGCAGCGCGAGTCGGACCTGTGGTCGCTCGGCGCGACCCTGTACGCCGCCGTCGAGGGCAAGCCCCCGCACGACCGGGGCGGTGCGCTGCCCACCATGCACGCCGTCCTGAACGACGAGCCCGAACCCCCGGTCCACGCCGGGCCGCTGGCCCCGATCCTGGAGGGGTTGCTCCGCAAGGACCCGGCGCTGCGCATGCCCTACAAGGAGGCGGAGCGGCTGCTGCGCAGGGTGGCCGAGGGGGCGGGCAACCGTGACCGGCCCGCCAGGACCGCCGTCATGCCCACCGTCATGCCCACCGTCATGCCCGCTGTCATGCCCGCCGTGAGCCCGGCGGCCGACACCGATCCCGGAGCCCGTTTCCAGGCCGGCGCCCTCCCCGAGACGGGCGCGAAGCTGGACTCCGTACCCGCCGAGCCCAGGGACCCCGAGGACCAGGTGGCGCCCGCGCGGGGCGAGGAGCCACCGAAGGCCACCCCGGAGCCGCCCGCCGGAGCCGTACGGCAGGAGCCGGGCGCCGGAGCGAAGGCGAGCGGTTCGAAGGCGGCGCCGGGGGCGAGGCCCGGCGCCGGGAGCGGACCCGCTCCGAGGGTCGCGGACGACTCCGAGGCGAACCGGCCCACCAGCAGGGCACCCTCCGGCGCCAAGGCCGCCGGAGCCGCGGCCGGCACGGCCGGCGCGGCCGCGGCGGCGAGGTCCGCCGCGAGCTCCGGCACCGCTGCCGAGTCGGCGCCGGCCCCGGAGGTGAAGCCCGCCGCCGCGTCCCGTGCCACGCCCCCGCCCGCCGCGCCCGAGGAGCGCCCCGCGGCGAGCCGCGAGAGCGCCCCTCCCGCCGCGGCCGAGCAGGGGTTCGCCCGCCGGAGGCCCGTCCCCGTCTCGCGGCCCAACCCCTTCCCGCCGGTGGGCCGCGAGCCCTCGCCCAGGGCGGAGCCCGCGAGCGAGCCCGCACCCGCCGCCGAGCCCGCACCCGCCCGGCGGCGAGAGCCCGTGGCCCCCTCCTACGCCGACCATGACTACGAGGCGGCCACCCTGACCTCGCAGAAGCGCGGCGGCTCCCAGCTGAAGCGGGGGCTGCTGGTGCTCCTGCCCGCGCTGCTGGTCGTCGGCGGGGTCGCCGGCTGGCTCGGCATGCGCAGCCGCGAGAACGAGGAGGCCGCGCGGGCCGGTTCGGGGAAGCCGAGCACCTCCGGCGCGCCGAACGCCCCGAGCGACGGGGCCAGGACGACCCCGCAGGGCTCACCCGAGCCGACGTCCTCTCCCCCGCCCAGCCCGAGCCCCACCAAGACCGAGAAGAAGTCCGCCCTGCCCTCCGGCTGGCGGATGCACAAGGACTCCAACGGCTTCTCGATCGGCCTGCCCAAGGGGTGGAGCGTGGACAAACGGCCCGGCCAGCAGGTGTGGTTCCGCGGCCCCGACCGGAGCAGCTTCGTCTTCGTCGAGTACGTCGACCGCGCGGGCCCCGACCCCAAGCGGGACTGGGAGAACCAGGAGGGGTACAGCCGCGGCAACTTCCCCGGCTACAAGCGGATCAGGATCGAGAAGGTCGACTACATGGTGAAGGCCGCCGACTGGGAGTTCACCTGGCAGATGAGTTCGGGCAAGGCCCGGGTGCTCAACCGGGGGTTCGTCACCAAGGGCGGCCGGGGGTACGCCATCTACTGGCACACCCTGGCCAAGGACTGGAAGAAGAACCTGCACTACTTCGAGGGGTTCGCCGCGACCTTCTCCTCGAAAAAGTAGGGCGGATCCCTACCGGCTACGATTCGGGAGGCTGGGAGGGAGACGGGGAGATGTCGGAGAGAAAGGTGGCGGGCCGCTACCGGTTGCTCGAACACATCGGCGAGGGCGGCATGGGCATCGTCTGGCGAGCCCATGACGAGCTCCTCGACCGGATCGTGGCCGTCAAAGAGGTCCGTCACCGGGGGGCCGACGAGGCCGCCCGCGCCGACCTGAACCGGCGCACGATCCGCGAGGCCAGGACCGCCGGGCGCCTCGACCACCCGTCCGTGATCATCGTGCACGACGTGGTCGAGGAGGAGGGGCGTCCCTGGATCGTCATGCAGCTGGTCAGGTCCCGGTCGCTGGGGGAGATCGTCCGTGTCCACGGCCCCCTCCCGCCCGAGCGGGTGGCCTCGGTGGGACTGCACGTGCTGGGCGCGCTGCGGGCCGCACACGCCGCGGGGGTGCTGCACCGCGACGTCAAGCCGGAGAACGTGCTGCTGGCCGACGACGGCCGGGTGGTGCTGACCGACTTCGGCATCGCCTCCATGACGCAGGAGACCGGTATCACCCGCACCGGCGGGATGGTCGGCACACCCGCGTTCCTGCCTCCCGAGCGGCTGCACGGGCTGCCCGCCACCCCCGAGTCGGACCTGTGGTCGCTCGGGGCCACGCTGTACGCGGCGGCCGAGGGCCGGCCTCCGTTCGAGCGGCCCACGGCCGCCGCCACCATGATGGCCGTCCTGCACGGCGAGCCGAGTCCAATGGCCCGTTCGGGTCCCCTGGCGATGGCGATCCTCGGCCTGATGGCCAGGGATCCGGCCGCCCGGATGGCGCCCGACCAGGCCGAGGCCCTGCTCAACCGCGCCTCCTCCGGTCCCGCGTCCTCACCGGGCTCCTCGGGACCGGCCGCGGGGCCTGTAGCGGGGCTTGTAGCGGGACCTGTCGCGGGACCTGTCGCGGGACGGGAGCCGCACGGCTCCCCCGGAGCTCACCCCGACCCGTCACACGCCGCCCCCCTGTACCCCGGACAGCCGCACCCGGAGGCGGCGTGGAGCGAGTGGCGGCCGGGTCACCAGAACCCCCCGCCCCCACCCGCGCGCACCCGTCCCGAACAGCCCCCGTACGCGGCCGGGCACACCCGTCCCGAACAGCGGTCCCAGCCCCCGGCCGCGTACCGTGCCGAGCACACGCGCCCCGACCAGGGGGCGTACGGCTACGAGCACCCGCATCCGGGCTCCTGGCCGGTGCGGGAACAGCCCACCGGCACCGGGGACGAGCCCGTGCGGCGGAGCGGAGCGGGACGGCTGGCGCTCCTGGCCGGAATCCCCGTGCTCGTGGTGGCGGTCGGGGTCGGCGGATGGCTGGTCGTGCGGGCCCAGAACACCACGGCCGACACCGGTCACGGCCTGCCGGCGGCCACCACCCCGATCACCGACAGCGCCCCGCCCGAGACGCCCCGGGCCTCCACCCCGGCGGCGACTGTAATCCCGACGGTGACCCCACGTCCGAGCCGGACGATCCCCGCGGGCTGGCGGCTGCACCGCGACCCGATGGGCTTCTCCGTCGCGGTGCCCAGGGGATGGCAGGTCAAGCGGTTCTCCGGCCGCGACCGGGTGGAGTTCCGCGCCCCCGGGGCGAGCGGTTTCCTGTGGATCGAGTCGACGGACGACCCGGAGAGGGACCCGCTCAGGCACTGGCAGAAGGTGGAGCGGGCCGGCAGGGCCGACAACGTCTGGCCGGGCTACGAGCGGATCGGCATCACCTCGCTGAGATACCGGGGGGTGCCCGCCGCCGACTGGGAGTTCACCTACCTCAGGGACGGGGTCCGCACGCACGTCCTGGACCGGGGCTTCCGCACCCTCGCCGACCGGCCGTACGCGATCTACTGGGAGAGCCCGGAGTCGGAGTGGGACCGCTCCCTCTTCGACGGCTTCACCAGGACCTTCCGCCCATGAACGGGCCGGAGAGGGCGCGCTTCTGGCGCAGCCCGGGACTGCCCGGGGTGGACCTGCTCAAGGCCAGGTACGTGACCCACCGCTTCACCCCGCACGCGCACGAGAGCTACGCGATCGCGCTGGTCCTTTCCGGGGTGGAGGAGTTCGGCTACCGGGGCGCCCGCCACCGCGCGGGCGCGGGCAGCCTGAGCACGCTCAACCCCCAGGAGGCGCACGACGGCCACGCGGGCGTCCCCGAGGGGTGGAGCTACCGGGTTCTCTACCCGTCCGTCGAGTTCGTCTCCGGGATCGCCGCCGAGGTGATGACCGGGCGCGGCACCCCCTGCTTCCCCGAGACCGTCACCTACCACCAGCCCACCGTGGAACTGCTGCGGGCCGCGCACCAGGCCGCGGAGCACGGCGACGACCTCGCCTCCTCGACGCTGGCCCGCACCGCCTTCGCCGCCCTGCTCCGGCGGCACGCCGCCCGCCCTCCTGCGGAGGCGCGCTCCCGCGACCAGGACCCGGGGGTGCGGCGCGCCAGGGAGATCCTGCACGAGCGGCTCGTCGACCCGCCCACGATCGAGGACCTGGCACGGGCCGTCGACGCCAGGCCGTTCGCGCTGATCCGGGCCTTCAAGGCGGCCACCGGGCTGCCCCCGCACGCCTACCTGAACACGTTGCGGATCATGCGTGCCCGGCGGCTGCTCCAGGCGGGCACACCTCCCGCGCAGGTCGCCGGGGACGTGGGGTTCACCGACCAGGCCCACCTGAGCAGGCACTTCAAACGGATGGTGGGCGTTCCCCCCGCCGCGTACCAGCGTGCAGGAACGTACAAGACCGGAAGTTAAAACCAGACATAAGCTCCCTTTCCATGGAAACAACCACTCGCTCCTCCGCGACAAGGAACGGACTGGGCGTGGGGATCGCCGTCGGGCTGTCCGGGGTCGCCTTCGGCGCCGCGGCGGTCACCGCGGGGCTGAGCGTCGCGCAGGCGTGCGTGCTGAGCCTGTTCGCCTTCACCGGCGCCTCGCAGTTCGCCCTTGTCGGAGTCGTCGCGGGCGGCGGCAACCTGGTCGCGGGCACGGCCGGCGCGATGCTGCTGGGCGCCCGCAACAGCCTGTACGGCCTGCGCATGGCCGGCGTGCTCGACATCCGGGGCTGGCGCAGGCCGCTGACGGCCCAGGGCGTGATCGACGAGACGACCGCGGTCGCCCTGGCCCAGCCGGACGAGGAGTCGTCCAGGACGGCGTTCCTGGTCACCTTCGTCAGCCTCTACCTGACCTGGAACGCCACCACCCTCCTCGGTGCGCTGGGCACCTCCTGGGTGGCCGACCCCGCGGTGTTCGGCCTGGACGCGGTCGGTCCCGCGACGTTCCTGGCCATCCTGTGGCCCCGGCTCACCGGGAGCGGCCCCGAGACCCGCGCGCTGCGGCTGATCGCGGGCGGCGGCGCGGCGATCGCGCTGGCCTCGACCCCGTTCACCCCACCGGGTGTGCCCGTACTGCTCGCGTCCATGGCCGTGCTCGCGGTGATCCTGAGGAGGCCCAAGTGACCCTCTGGTGGGCGATCGTCGCCACCTGCGCGGCCTGCTACGCGCTGAAGCTCGCCGGACTGTCGGCACCGCGCCGGATCCTCGACCACCCGGGGGTGCAGCGCTTCGCGACGCTGGTCCCGGTGGCCCTGCTGGCGGCGCTGATCGCGGTGCAGACCTTCGGGCACGGGCAGGCGCTGCATCTGGACTGGCCGCGCACCGCGGGGATGGGCGCGGCCGTGCTGGCGCTGCTGCTGCGCGCCCCCTTCCTGGTGGTCCTCGCGGTGGCGGCCGTCGTCACCGCCGCGCTGCGCCACCTGCTGAGCTGAGAAGGTGACCTGCGTAGCTAATCCTGAATGTCGGGATTAATCCTGGGTAGGCGTCGGCGCATGACCGATTCTCAGGGGATCATCGGAGCCCGCTACCGCCTGCTCGAACATATCGGCCGAGGAGGCATGGGAACGGTCTGGCGAGCACGGGACGAGGTGCTGGGGCGCGATGTGGCGGTCAAGGAGGTCATCCCCTCCCCCGACCTCACCGGTCCCGAGCGCGAGGCCTTCACCGTGCGGACGCTCAGGGAGGCCCGGGCCGCCGGGCGGATCGGGCATCCGGGGGTCGCCACGGTGTACGACGTGATCGAGGAGCACGGGCGTCCCTGGATCGTCATGCAACTGGTCGACTCCCGCACGCTCGGAGCGGTGATCAGGGAGGACGGGCCGCTGCCGCCGGCGCGGGTGGCGCGGATCGGGCTGGAGGTGCTCGGCGCGCTGCTCGCCGCCCATCACGCGGGCGTCCTGCACCGGGACGTGAAGCCGGACAATGTCCTGCTCTCCAAGGACGGGCGGGCCGTGCTCACCGACTTCGGCATCGCCCTCCTGGAGGGCGACTCGTCGATCACCAGGACCGGCTCGCTCATCGGTACCCCGGCGTTCATAGCGCCCGAGCGGGCGAGCGGCGGACCCGCCGAGTTCGCCTCCGACCTGTGGTCGCTCGGCGTGACGCTGCACATGGCGGTCGAGGGACGCTCCCCCTTCGAGCGCGCCCACCCGCTGGCGACGCTCAGCGCCGTCATGCACCAGGAGCCCCCGCCACTGCGGTTCGCCGGGCCGCTCGCTCCCGTGATCTTCGGTCTGCTCCGCAAGGATCCCGCGCAACGCATGTCGGCCCAGGAGGTGCAGGTCCGCCTGACCTCGCTGGTGAACGGGACCGCCCCGCAGCCGACCATGCCGATCGAGCTGCCCCCGGCGGCCTCCGTACCGGCCGCCGCTCTCGCGGGCGCGCCCGCCACCCCCGCCGGGGCCGGGCGGCCGGGGCCCGAAGCCGGCCCGGTGGCCGCCCCGGGGAGGCGACGGCGCCCGGCGGTCGCGGCGATGGTCGCGATGGCGCTCGCCGTCGCCCTGACCTCGGCCGGGATGGCGTGGGTCGCCGCCAACTCCGTCGACCAGAACCCCGCGAGGCCGCCGACCCCGGCGAGCGTGCCCTCCGGGAAGGACACGCCGACCGCCGAGCCCGAGCGGGCGAAGGTCCCCGCGCGAAACGCCCCCGCCAGAGACGACGGCGCCGGAGACGACGGCGCCGGAGACGACGGCGCCGGGAACGACGGAGCCGGAGACGGCGCCGCCACCCGCCCGGCCCCCGAGAGGTCGGGGGCCGACGACCCCGCCCCTCGGGACAGACCGTCGGACAGGCCGACGGGTAAACCTTCGGGGAAACCGTCGGGCAAGCCGTCGCAGGACGATTCCGAGCAGCCCGAGGAGCCCTCCCCCGGCGAAGGCGGAGAGGGCGACCAGGGACAGGACGACGGGGGCGAGGGGGCCGAGGAGGGCTCGGGCCAGGGCGACGCGCCGGGGCGGGGGCAGCAGGGCGACTCCCCCGACCAGATCGCCCCCGACGCCGGGGCGGCCGCCCTCGGCACGAGCGCCCGGGACGGTGCCTGAGAGACCGCCGAACGGGGAGTCCGGCAACGGCCGGACGCGCCGACGGGGCGACCGGCGCGAGGGCACGCCCGCCGCGCAGCGGCCGGGTCCGGTCGCGGGGACCGGCGGGCCGCGCTAGGACTCGGCGGCGACGACCTTCAGGGCGTGGGCCAGGTCGTCGGGGTAGGCGGTGGTGAAGGAGACCCACTCGCCGGTGGCGGGGTGCTCGAAGGCCAGGGAGACCGCGTGCAGCCACTGCCGGCTCACTCCCAGCCGCGCGGCCAGGGTCGGGTCGGCCCCGTACAGCATGTCGCCGACGCACGGGTGGCGCAGCGCCGACATGTGGACCCGGATCTGGTGGGTCCGGCCCGTCTCCAGCTTGATGTCCAGCAGCGACGCCGCGCGGAACGCCTCGATCGTGTCGTAGTGGGTGACCGACTCCTTGCCCCCCGCCACGACCGCCCAGCGGCCGTCCCCGACGGGGTGGCGGTCGATCGGCGCGTCCACGGTGCCGCGGTGCGGGTCGGGGTGGCCCTGGACCAGCGCGTGGTAGCGCTTGTCGACGGTGCGCTCCTTGAAGGCCCGCTTCAGGTGGGAGTAGGCGTGCTCGCTCTTGGCGACGACCATCGCGCCGGTGGTGTTGGCGTCCAGCCGGTGCACGATGCCCTGGCGCTCGGCCGCGCCGCTGGTGGCCACCCGGTGGCCGGTGCCGAGCAGGCCGCCGATCACGGTGGGTCCGGTCCAGCCGGTGGTCGGATGGGCGGCCACGCCGACGGGCTTGTTGACGACGACGATGTCGTCGTCCTCGTACACGATGTGCATGCCGGGCACCGGTTCCGCCACCGGCATCGGCGCGGTGGGCGGCGGCGGGAGGATGACCTCCAGCCAGGCGCCCCCGTGGAGCCGGTCGGACTTGGCCGCGGTCGAGCCGTCCACCAGTACGTCACCGGCGACGATCAGTTCGGCCGCCCGGGTACGGGAGAGGCCGAACAGGCGCGACAGGGCGGCGTCGAGACGCTCGCCCTCCAGCCCGTCGGGGACGGGGAGACTCCGCCGGTCAGCCATTGTCGTTCTCCTTCGCTTCCTTCTCGGCTCCCGTGTCGCGCGTGCCGTCGATCTGGTAGCCCCGCCAGGCGAGGAAGACCGCCAGGATGCCGCCGCAGACGATCGCCGAGTCGGCGACGTTCCAGATCGGGAAGTGACCGGGGAAGGTCTCCACGAAGTCGACCACGTGTCCCTGCAGCGGCGCGGACCTGCCGGAACCGAAGCCCGAGGGCCAGCGGAAGATCCGGTCGGTGAGGTTGCCGAGCGCCCCGCTGAGCAGCAGGCTCAGCGTGATCGCCCAGGGCAGGCTGCGCAGGTTGCGCGCGGTACGCAGGATCGCCACCACGACGGTGGCCGCGACGCAGGTGAAGACGATCGTCATCCCGGTGCCGAGGCCGAAGGCGGCCCCGGAATTGAAGATCACCCGGAACTGGAGCACGCCGGGGATGACCACGACGGGTTCCCTGCCCTCCAGGGTCTTCAGCACGAGGGTCTTCGTGGCGAGGTCGAGGGCGTAGACGATGGGGACGATCACCGCGAGCACGGCGATCCGCCGCGCCGCGAGCGGGGCGGCGGGGGCCGCCCCGTTCTCGATGTCGCCGGTCAGCGGCGCTCCTCCCGCTGCTTGCAGGCCACGCACAGCGTCGCCCTCGGAAACGCCTGAAGGCGCTCC
This sequence comes from Streptosporangium sp. NPDC049644, assembly GCF_040675205.1. NCBI lineage: Bacteria > Bacillati > Actinomycetota > Actinomycetes > Streptosporangiales > Streptosporangiaceae > Streptosporangium > Streptosporangium sp. NPDC049644. The sequence continues at coordinate 55,655 of NZ_JBFAOJ010000060.1, forward strand.
TTTCCGATCGGCTGATGGCACGATTCGCACACTCCGTAGGTCCCCGCGTCGATCCGGGCGATCGCTCGCTCGTTCTGCGCGACCAGGTCGCGCGAGTTCAGGGTAAGGGCGATTTCGCGCTCACGTTCATACGTCCGCGCTCCGGCGTCGGCCTGATCATCGCCCGCACCGTCGGTAACGTCGCTCGACGCGATCTCGATCTCGGCCTTGGCGATCTCCTTGGTGAGCTCGCGGCTCTCCGCGACCAGTCGCCCGCGGACCTCCGCGAGTTCCTCGGCCGACCAGGTGACGACGGCTCCGTCGGATGACGGCGCTGCCGCGCTGTTGTCTGCGCGCACGGTCGCGGCCATGGCGACCTCCTTGCTCGATCGGACCGTATCCAATGTGGTAAACGGTGCGGGCAGCTTAGGTCCCTCATAACAGAGCGGCAAACGACCCGCCGCAATATTTGCCAATCTAGTAACATCCGGTCGCTTCTCCCTGATTCCCCCCAGCCGTCTCTGATATGGGGAAGCTTCCGGCAGGCGAGTGCGTTATCGTTTGAGCCTGCACGGCGTTGATGGGGACAGCAACCTCCGCACCCCCTCGCACGAGCGACCCGGGGACGGTGCGAGCCCGGGGCGAGGCGCGGGGGGAAGATCACCCCGGAGCCGCCGGAAGAACGGCCGTGACGGCCCAGTAGACCCGGCAGCAGACCAAAGGAAGAGGGCCTTCTCGCACGCGAAGGCCAAGGAGGGTGGTACCGCGGGGCCCCGACAGCCTCGTCCCTCCACGCCACAGCCGATTCCAGCGTGGAGGTCCAGCCCATCATGTCCGCCTATTTCCGCTCTCTTCCTGCGCAGGTCGATCTTCCCGCGCTTGAGCACGAGGTGCTCGACCGCTGGCGGGACGGCAAGATCTTCGAGCGCTCGGTCGAGCAGAACGCCGGCGGCCCCACCTGGGTCTTCTACGAGGGCCCGCCCACCGCCAACGGCATGCCGGGCGTCCACCACGTCGAGGCCCGCGTCTTCAAGGACGTCTTCCCCCGCTACAAGTCGATGCGGGGCTACAGCGTGCCCCGCAAGGCGGGCTGGGACTGCCACGGGCTGCCCGTCGAGGTCGCCGTCGAGAAGTCCCTCGGCCTCTCCGGCAAGAAGGACATCGAGGCGTACGGCGTCGCCGAGTTCAACGCCAAGTGCCGCGAGTCGGTGCTGCGGCACGTGGACGCCTTCGAGGAGATGACCGAGCGGATGGGGTACTGGATCGACCTGTCCCAGGCCTACCGCACGATGGACCCGGCCTACGTGGAGTCCGTCTGGTGGTCGCTCAAGGTCATCTTCGACAAGGACCTGCTCTCCCGCGACTTCCGCATCACCCCGTACTGTCCCCGCTGCGGCACCGGCCTGTCCGACCACGAGCTGGGCCAGCCCGGCGGCTACGAGACCGTCACCAGCCCGTCGGTCTACGTCCGCATGCCCGCCACCTCGGGACCGCTGGCCGACCTCGGCGCCTCACTGCTGATCTGGACCACCACGCCCTGGACGCTGGTCTCCAACACCGCCGTGGCCGTACACCCCGATGTGACCTACGTCGCGGCGCGCCCCGCCGGGGCCGACGAGATCCTGGTGGTGGCCGAGCCGCTGGTCGCCTCCGCGCTGGGCGAGGGTGCCGAGATCCTGGCCTCCTTCCAGGGCGCCGACCTGGAGCACACCACCTACTCGCGTCCCTTCGACCTGGTCGACATCCCAGGCGCGCACTACGTGGTGCTCGGCTACTACGTCACCACCGAGGACGGTACCGGCCTGGTCCACCAGGCACCCGCCTTCGGCGCCGACGACATGACGACCTGCAAGCGCTACGGGCTGCCCGTGGTCAACCCGATCGGCCCCGACGGCCGGTTCCTCGACAGCGTGCCCCAGGTCGGCGGCCGGTTCTTCAAGGACGCCGACGAGGAGCTCACCGCCGACCTGCGGGCGCGCGGCCTGCTCTACCGGGGCAGCCACTTCGAGCACAGCTACCCGCACTGCTGGCGCTGCCACACCGCGCTGCTCTACTACGCCCTGCCGGCCTGGTACATCCGCACCACCGCGATCAAGGACCGGCTCCTCGCCGAGAACGAGAAGACCAACTGGTACCCCGAGACGATCAAGTGGGGCCGCTTCGGCGAGTGGCTGCGCAACAACGTCGACTGGTCGCTGTCACGCTCGCGTTACTGGGGCACTCCGCTGCCGCTGTGGATCTGCACCGCCGACGAGTCGCACGTCACGTGCGTCGGCTCGCTGGAGGAGCTGAGCCGGCTGTCCGGCCGGGACGTCTCCGCGCTCGACCCGCACCGCCCCTACGTGGACGACGTCACGCTGCCCTGCCCCACCTGCGGGGCCGAGGCCCGGCGGGTGCCCGACGTGATCGACGCCTGGTACGACTCGGGCTCGATGCCGTTCGCCCAGTGGGGAGCGCCGTACCGCAACGAGGAGATGCTCGAGAGGGCCTACCCGGCGCAGTTCATCTGCGAGGCCACCGACCAGACCCGTGGCTGGTTCTACTCGCTGATGGCGGTCGGCACGCTCGTCTTCGACCGGTCCTCGTACGAGAACGTGCTCTGCCTGGGCCTGATCCTGGCCGAGGACGGCCGCAAGATGAGCAAGCACCTGGGCAACGTGCTCCAGCCGATGCCGCTGATGGACCAGCACGGCGCCGACGCGCTGCGCTGGTACATGGCCTGCTCCGGCTCACCGTGGGCGGCCCGCAGGGTCGGGCACGGCGCCCTTGAGGAGATCGTCCGCAAGGTCCTGCTCACCTACTGGAACACCGCCTCCTTCTTCACCCTGTACGCAGGCGCCGAGTCCTGGTCGCCCTCCAGGCTCGCCGAGGCCCCCGCGTACGCCGAGCGCCCGTTGATCGACCGCTGGGCCCTCGCCGAGCTGCACCGGACGGTGGCCGAGGTCACCGCGTCGATGGACGTCTTCGACACCGCCCGCGTCGGGCGGCGGCTCTCGGAGTTCCTCGACGACCTGTCCAACTGGTACGTGCGACGCTCCCGCCGCCGCTTCTGGGCCGGTGACACCGCGGCCTTCGCCACGCTCTACGAGTGCCTGGAGACCGTCACCCGGCTGATGGCACCGGTGGTGCCGTTCACCACCGACTACGTCTGGGACGTGCTCCGCGACACCGACGCCCCCGTCTCGGTCCACCTGGCCGGCTGGCCCGAGGTCAACGGCGAGCTGCTGGATGAGAGGCTGTCGGAGCGGATGGCCCTGGTCCGCCGCCTGGTGGAGCTGGGCCGCTCGGCCCGCGCCTCCAGCGGGGTGAAGACCCGCCAGCCGCTCGGTCGTGCCCTGGTCGGCGCCCCCGGCTGGGCCACGCTCCCGCCCGAGCTGCGCGAACTGATCGCCGACGAGCTCAACGTCAAGGGCCTGGAGGACCTGTCCGGGATCGGGGCGGACCTGGTCTCCTTCACGGTCAAGCCCAACTTCCGGGCGCTGGGCAAGCGGTTCGGCTCGCAGACCAAGCTGGTCGCCGCGGCCGTCACCGCCGCCGAGCCCGCGGAGCTGGCCCGCGCGCTCCGTACCGGATCGCCGGTCCCGATCGACGCGGGAGAGCTGGGAGCGGTGGAGATCGGCGCCGACGACGTGATCGTCACCGAGCAGCCCAGGTCCGGCTGGGCGGTGGAGGCCGCCTCCGGCGAGACCGTCGCCCTCGACCTGACCATCACCGACGAGCTGCGCCGCGCCGGCCTGATCCGCGACGTCATCCGCCTGCTCCAGGACACCCGCAAGTCCACCGGCCTGTCGATCTCCGACCGGATCGACGTGTGGTGGTCCACCGGTGACGCCGACCTGGCCGAGGCCCTGCGCACCCAGGGCCGTGCGGTGGCCGACGAGGTCCTCGCCGTCTCCCTCACCGAGGGCGGCGCCGACGGCCTTCCCACCCACAGCGACGCCGAGCTGGGCCTGACCTTCCAGCTCCGCCGCGCGACGGCCACGGCCTGACGGGCGGAGCGTTCCGGCGTCACGGGACGGCCGGGCTCCCCGGGGAGCCCGGCCGCGCCCGGTCACCCCCGGGCCGGGGGGATAGGGAGTGCGTCGGGGGGGGGACGAGGGGTTGTGTTTGGGGGGTTGTATGGGGGGGGGGGCGGGGGGTT